>CAINOM010000202.1 GCA_903851455.1 uncultured Bacteroidota bacterium
AAATCCACCCGAGCCGATCATAGACCCCGAAACAAACCCACCATCCGACATACTTTCATAATTCATCAGGCGTGTTTCGCCCTTTGCGGTTTTCAGCAAAAGGTTGGCAGGTAATATAGGCACTGATGAGCCACCGGGGATACATGCCTTCAGGCGTTTGCCTTTAGGTATACCACCGCAATATTCATCACTGAAAATAAATTCTTCTACAGAGATGGTCATATCAATTTCATAAACACCCGGCTTATTGATATTACCACATGCCGACATCAGCTTAGTACCTGTTGATTTGCCAATACCGATTTTAGCATATTCTTCGCCACCCATATTTATTATAGGTACTACCGCTGCTATTGTCTCTACATTATTCACCACCGTGGGGCGCATCCATACGCCCTGTATCGCTGGGAATGGCGGCTTCATACGGGGATTGCCACGCTTGCCTTCCAGCGATTCTATTAGTGCAGTTTCTTCACCACATATATATGCGCCCGCTCCGCGATGCACATATATCTCGCAGTCAAATCCTGAACCGAGTATATTCTTACCCAGCCAGCCATTATTCTTTGCCTCTGCTATTGCCTGCTCCAGTATATCCGGTATCCACGCATACTCACCACGTATATATACATATGTTGCGTTACTGCCAAGTGCAAAGCTGCTGATCAACAAGCCTTCGATAAAAAGATGTGGATGGAACTCCATCAGGTAGCGGTCTTTGAATGTGCCCGGTTCTGATTCATCGGCATTGCATACAAGGTGGCGCGGAACACCTTCCGGCTTAGCCAGGAAGCTCCACTTCATACCGGTAGGAAAGCCGGCTCCACCACGACCGCGCAGGCCGCTTTTCTTCACCTCTTCCACTATATCAGCCGGAGACATCTTAAATGCCTTCTCAGCCGCACGGTAGCCACCATGCTTGCGGTAGGCATCGTAATACCGAATGCCTTCTACCTTATCGTGTTCTAATAATAGTTTCACTCCCATTTTTCAAAGTCAAAAGTCAAAAGTCAAAAGTCAAAAACTATGTCTTGATATCTTCTTTTGAGTTTAATAATTTTCTTGATCACCCTGTATTATATCTTCACACTCTGCCTCGCAAGTAATTCCCATTGTTTGTTCTTCCACTGCCACACTTCCAGTACCTTCAGTTTCAACTCCAGTACTTTGCCTTCCATCGTTACCTTGATCTGCATTTCTGTTCTCACTATTCCCGTTTCACCTTCTACCTGCAAAACATCTGTCCCGGTATTGATCTCCTGGTACGTTAACTTACCATTGTACAGATCGCCAACCACTTCTTTTTTCGACTGTACCCAACCGTTTGAATGACCATAGGTCAGTCCATCGAGGAGTAACGTCTTCAATTTTACAGAGTCTCTATTTATGAGCGCTTTGTGAAACACCGAAGAGGCCTCACCCAGATTTTTTTCTCCGGGTTTCTGTGCAAATACACCAATACTTATAAAGAGCAATAATATCGTTAATAAATGCTTCATCTTGTAACAATCCATACTCTATCTCAAACCGAACGTCAACTTTTCAAATTCCTCCATTTCCATCTGCAAATCTTCTCTAATGATCTTCCTTAATAACCCTTTCGGTAAATCTTCATTTTTATGAACAGATACAGTTGTTACTCTGCCGTCATCATGTTTTAGCCTATGGTGCGAACCGTTGACTCTTACAAGTTTAAATCCCAGTTTCTCCAAAAGCTTAATCAGCTCTTTACCGGTTATTACAACTTGCTTATTACTCATTATACAGCTATTTGCATTTCAATTTCTCTAAACCCAATAAAATGATTCAGTGTATCGGGTTTCTCTTCAAGCAAGCACATTTCAATAACCTCATGTATGTTCTTCATCGCTTCGTCCACAGTTTTCCCATATGAGTGACACCCTTTAAAAACAGGGCACGAGACGATATAAACAGCATCTTCATCCTGCTCAATCAAAATCGGAAAATGTACCTTTTGCGTTTCCATTTCTCTTTTACTTTCAAATAGTCACCTTTTAGACAATCCTAGCTTTTATCAATGATCAAAATAAAATCTTCCATCGGGTCGAAAAAGAAATCTGTCCAGCCCGCTTTGTGGCTTTTCATTTCATCTTCATTCGGGAAACCGGTATGATGAAGTATCACCTTCGTACCCGCTTCATCTTCTTTCAGTAAATAATGAACTTCTGTTGGTTTTGTTTCTTCCGGCCAGTCACTTGTTTTCCAGGTGTAGGCCAATTCATTTTTGCTTGTTTTCAGTACAGTTCCCGTTACCCATCCGTCAAACATCTCAAACTTGCCACCTTCTTTATTTTCCAGTATCGCTGCTCCGCCACTCCACTTCCTTATCAACACCGGATCTGTCAGCAGTTGCATCACCCTTGCAGGCTTTCCGGACAATATAAATTCAAGCGCGAGGTCGAAGGCCATAAGTTTAGTTTTTCGCCTTTCCCCTCAATTCTTCTATTAACTTATCTACCTTTTCTTTTGTCAAATGCTCACGATACGTTTTACCAAGCTGCATCATTGGTGCATATCCACAGGCGCCAAGGCACTCTGCAGGCTTCAACGTAAATAAGCCATCAGTTGTAGTTTCTCCCTCGCTGATGCCTAGTTTTTCTTTTATGTACTCAATAATATCATCGCTCCCGTTCAGCATGCATGGTCCGGTGCGGCAGACCTCGAGGAGGTATGTGCCAACAGGCTTTGTATTGAACATGCTGTAAAATGTAGCAACCTCATACACCTCTATAGGCAGTATGTTCAGTAACCCCGCTACGTAATCCATTGCCGGCGCGTCCAGCCAGCCGCTGTTCTCGTCCTGTGCCATGTGCAGCAATGGTATCAACGCGCTCTTTTGCTTCCCTTCCGGGTAGCGGGCGATGATCTCATTTACCTTCTTTAATTTTTCTTCACTAAAACGAATACTCATTTAATGCTTTTTATAGAACTTCTAATTCCAGAGTTATTCCTTACTGTTTAATTATTGTACCAATTCCAAAATATTGAACCGCTGCGAAATCCATGGTTCCCCTTTAGGGGTCAGGGGTTTAAGCATCCAGTTCTCCTGCGATCACATTCAAACTACTCAATGTGATGATCGCATCACTAAGCAGGCCGCCTTCTACCATTTCAGGGTATGCCTGGTAATATATAAAACATGGCCTGCGGAAATGTAAACGATAAGGAGAGCGTCCTCCGTCGCTTATCAAATAATATCCCACCTCGCCGTTACCACCTTCTACCGAGTGGTATACCTCACCTGCAGGTGCGTCTATTTCACCCATTATTATCTTAAAATGCCAGATGAGTGCTTCCATCTTAGTATACACATCTTCCTTTGCGGGGATGTGAAAATGGTCGGCTTCCTTAGCATAGAATACTTCTTTCTGGTCAGGAAACTCCTTCTCTATTTTTTCTATCTTCTCCAGCGCCTGGTGTATGATGCTTACGCTTTCCCATATCTCACCGTTGCGCACCATAAAGCGATCGTAAACATCACCTACAGTTCCTACGGGTATTTTAAAATCAA
>CAINOM010000203.1 GCA_903851455.1 uncultured Bacteroidota bacterium
GCTGCTACGATCTTTTTTATAAATTTGACTAACTTTTAAAAATACTCGTACCATGCCATCATTCGATATTTCCGCCAAGGTAGACCTGCAAACGCTTGACAATGCGATCAACATTGCCAAGAAAGAGATCGACAACCGGTTTGATTTCAAGGGCACTCATGTGCAGTTCGAACTGGATAAAAAAGAGATGGTGATCTCGATAGAAGTAGAAAGCGACATGAAGCTGCAACAACTGCAGGATGTGCTGCTGACCAAGGCTATGCGCCAGGGCCTTGACGCCAAGAGCTTTGATATGACCAAAGAGCCATCGGCCAACGGAAAGTATATACGCAAGAAAGTGCCGATCAAGAACGGTGTAGATAAAGACAATGCAAAGAAGATCGTAAAACTGATCAAAGACAGCGGACTAAAGGTACAGGCTGCTATCATGGACGACATCATACGCGTAACGGCCAAGAAGATTGATGACCTGCAGGATGTGATACAACTGTGCCGTACTTCTCCTATAGAGTTACCGCTGCAGTTTGTGAATATGAAGAGTTAGTCGTAAGTCGTGAGTCATAAGTCGTAAGTCTGCGGTATACTGGCTTTTACCTAGAACAAATTGACTGCGTCTTTGAGCATTGGTTGTTTCTGGTCTTTTTCGGAGATGATGGCGTCGCTGATGTTTATCTTCCAGTCGATAGCCAATTCCGGGTCGTTGAAATATACGCCGCCTTCGGCTGATTTATCGTAGAAATTATCGCATTTATAAAAGACCTCGGCGGTGTCAGAAAGGACTGCATAACCGTGGGCAAAGCCATGAGGTATCAGGAACTGAAGCCTGTTCTCCGCGGATAATTCAAGGCCATACCATTGTTTATACGTCTTGCTGTTTTTACGCAGGTCTACAGCAATATCCCAGATGCTGCCTTCAAGTACGCGCAGCAATTTAGCTTGCGGTGTGGGAGGGTTCTGGTAATGCAGGCCACGCAGCACATTCTTTACCGAACGGGCCTGGTTGTCCTGGATAAAGGCAGTATTGTAACCACCCGTTGCGGCTTCCAGCGTGCGCTTGTTGTAACTCTCAAAGAAGTAGCCGCGGTCGTCTTTATGCACCTTTGGCTCCAGTATCAATAATCCTTCTATAGGGGTTGTAATAACGTTCATTTGCGGGTGGTTTATCCTACTATCTCCAGTAAGCCATTTGCAATATAAGACAATTCTTCTTCTGTTAACTCGGTATGCATCGGCAGCGATATCACACAATCCTGCAGCATATCGGTCACCGGCAGGTAAGTATTCGCCACGCCATATTCTTTCAGCATATTTTGCTTGTGGCACGGAACCGGGTAGTAGATCATACAGGGTATGTTCTTTTCGGTCAGTTTCTTTTGCACCTCATCACGGTTTACATTTTTGAGCTGTAGTGTGTATTGATGGAAAACGTGTGTAGAATAAGAAGCCCGGAACGGAGTAGTTATATTGGGGTTGCTTTTGAAAGCATTATCATAATAATCTGCAGCGGAGCGGCGTGCATTGCAATACTCATCCAGGTGGCGAAGCTTAATGCGCAGTATTGCTGCCTGTATGGTGTCGAGGCGGCTGTTGCAGCCTACCATCTCATGGTAGTAACGGGTCTTCTGACCGTGGTTGGCTATCATTTTCAGTTTCTCGGCCAGGTCACTGTCGTTGGTGAACATGGCACCACCATCTCCATAACCACCCAGGTTCTTGGATGGAAAGAAAGACGTGCAACCAATGATGCCCATAGAGCCGGTCTTCTTCACTGTACCATCAGCAAAGGTGTATGAACTGCCGATGGCCTGTGCGTTATCTTCAATTAGTGGTATGTTATGCTCTTTTGCCAGCGCGATCAGCGGCTCCATATTGGCACTCTGACCGTACAGGTGAACTGGGATAATGGCCTTCGTTTTCGGAGTGATCGCTTTTCGAACGCTCTCGATGTTCATGGTAAAAGTGTCTGCATCGACGTCAACGAATACCGGCTTCAGATGCAGGAGAGCAACAACCTCTACTGTGGCAATATAAGTATAGGAAGCAGTGATCACCTCATCACCCGGCTGCAGGCCAAGGGCCATCAGGGCGACTTGGAGTGCGTCGGTGCCGTTGGCGCATGGTATTACATGTTTTACACCCAGGTAGTCAGCCAGCTCCGTAGCAAAATGGTTCACATCAGGACCGTTTATAAAAGCTGTGCTCTCCACCACATTCTGGATGGCGGCATCGATCTCGGGCTTTATTTTGTGGTATTGACGCTTAAGATCAACCATTTGAAGGTTATGCATAATGTGTTTTTTTAACGGCTGCAAACCTACCTTTTTTCCACTCAATGAGCAAACTTTCGGCAATGCGTAAACGTTAAAATGCTATCTGGCTGTTTTTCTTTCCCGGTACATCGGGCAATTAAAAAATACCGTCATATTTTGCATATTAATTTCTATTTTTACGGCAAACTTAACATTGGGTTAATTTTAAAACTTTTCGCGAATTAGCGGATGTATTGTTCGTCCGTGCAACAAAATGATTATGAAGAAACTATACTTTGTTTTTTTACTGCC
Source organism: uncultured Bacteroidota bacterium (assembly GCA_903851455.1). Taxonomy (GTDB): domain Bacteria; phylum Bacteroidota; class Bacteroidia; order Chitinophagales; family Chitinophagaceae; genus Nemorincola. The sequence goes on from CAINOM010000203.1 coordinate 2,562, forward strand.
CTTTCTACTATTGCTTTCCGCAGTTGCGCACGCCACTGCACCGATAACCGGCACACCGCAGACCTGCGTGGGCACACAAACGCCGTTGTATGATGCAACACCGTCGGGTATCTGGACCAGCAGCAATGTGGGAGTGGCAACAGTGGGCATTGCGTCTGGTGTTGTAACGGGCGTAGCTACAGGCACGGCTATGATCAGTTATAATGTGAGCGGTATATCTGCTGTTGTTACGGTTACTGTGGGTATACCCCCGACCTTCGGAGCCATAACCGGACCATCGGTAGTGTGTGTGGGCTCATCGATAAGCCTTACCGACCCTGCACCAGGCGGCGTCTGGACCGTTGGATCATCGTCTATCGCGGCTGTAGACGGCGCAGGCAATGTGACCGGCGTAGGCGTAGGTGGCGTTACGACTATTTCTTATTCTGTTACCAATGCGACTTGTACGGCATCTGCCACACATGCAGTGACGGTTAATCCTTTGCCGAATACCGGCATCATATACGGCGCGGGCACAGTTTGTGCGGGTGATTCTCTTTATCTGAGCGACCCGATCAGCGGTGGAACCTGGAGCTCTTCAGCTACAGGCACGGCTACAGTAACGCCCGCCACGGGCATTGTGACCGGGATATCTTCAGGCGTTGCCTATATCAGCTACACTTTTGTTAACGGTTTCGGCTGCACGGCTTCGGCTATTGCAGCGGTACAGGTCAATCCGGCGCCTATCACCGGCAACTCAACTATTTGTGCCGGCAATATCACAGACCTGGCGGATGCATCTCCGGGAGGCACATGGGTGAGCGGAAATACCGCTATTGCGCATGTGGGCAGTTCTACAGGTATTGTAGCCGGGGTTTCCGCCGGATCAGTTGTGATCTCTTATGAGCTTGCGGGTACGCCTTCCAGTTGCTACACGACCACGACATTATTGATACAACCTGCGCTTAGCCCGATCACCGGCCCTACCAGTATCTGTGCTACTCATGCAACAACGCTTGAGGATGCCGCAGCAGGAGGCACATGGAGCAGCGGAGATCCGGCAGTTGCCACTATCGGTGCAACAACAGGCGCCGTAACAGGTGTATCTTCCGGCGATACTTACATTACTTATTCTCTTAATCCCGGATGTATCACCGTTTCCATCTTTTCTGTAAACCCAATACCACCGCAGTTCAATGTGACTGGCAGCGGCACTTATTGTGCAGGAACTTCAGGCCTCGATGTTGGTCTTGACGGGTCAACCACCGGGATCACCTACGATCTGTATGCAAGCACTTCTCTGATCACCAGCCAGCTCGGCACCGGAAGCCCACTTGACTTCGGGGTGCAGCCTGCAGGCGACTACCAGGTGCTGGCCGTAAATAATACTACCAGCTGCTTTGTTTACATGACGGGCAGCGCACACGTGACCATGACCCCTACAATGAGCCCGGTTGTGAGCATCACAGCATCCGGCGGAACGACAATATGTGCGGGAACAGCGGTCCTTTTCACTGCAACGACCACAACCGGTGGCACTACACCCGTTTTTCACTGGAGCGTGAATGGCGTAGGCACAGGAGTTTCAGGCCCCACTTTCGTTTACACTCCTGTTGATCAGGACAGTGTATCCGTTTTGCTGAAAAGCAATGCGCCCTGTATGGTACCAGATTCGGTTTCGAACTTCGCTAAGATGAATGTTAATCCGGTATTAGCGCCAGCTGTATCGATCACCGCAAGCCCCGGAGATTCAGTATGTCCTGGTACCCCGGTAACATTTACACCACACCCAAGCTATGGTGGCATTGCCCCGGTTTTTCATTGGCTGAAGAATGGTGTACTCGTGGACAGCGGTCTGACGCTCACTTACGACCCGGTGGGCGGCGACAACATCGTGTGCGAAATGCGCAGCAGCTATGTCTGCCCGCTCATACCCGTCATTCCATCCAACAACATAAATATGAATGTGCCTCCTATGTACATTCCGGTTGTGATGATCACTGCATCGCCAAATAACAGGGTGTCGTTTGGAGATACGGTTACCTTTACGGCATCGGTAAGCTTTTCAGGCATGAGCTATACTTACCAATGGCAGGTAAATGGATTTGCTGTTTCAGGCGCTACCACAAATACATACACCACCAGTACCGTGAACAATCGTGATATAATATCCTGCGATGTTACCGGCCTTAATGTATGCGGAACTACTATAGGCGCGGGCCAGATAGAGATCATAGACACTGTGGCTACAGGCATCAGCAATCTGCAGGTGGGAATGTCTGATATTAAGTTAATTCCAAATCCCAACAAGGGCACTTTCTCTGTAAAGGGTACAACCGGCTCCCCGGCTGATGAAACTGCGACTATCACGATCACGAATATGCTGGGTGAAGTGGTTTACAGGAATGAGCTGATCGCAAAGAACGGCAAGATCGATGCTACGGTTCAATTACCGAATGCACTTGCGAATGGTATGTACTTACTGAATGTGAAAAGCGAAGCGGCCAGTAAAGTGTTGCATTTTGTGGTAGAATAATAGTTATCCAATAATTTATTAAAGGGCTGGTGAGATACCGGCCCTTTTTGTTTCGCGTTTGAAAACATGACAGCAACCTATCGTTGATGCTTCGAAGACTAATCACTAAAAACATATCGTTTTGGGTGATGGTAATCCCTGATTATAGTATGTTTTTGGTGATTAGAGGCTTCAAGGGGTGATTTTGAACTTTTTATAGTGTAATTGAATAAGTCTAAAACAGAAATGATGGTATTTTTACTGACACGACTATTACCTAAAATCTGAATAGCCAGATAAGCAATAGAAGGGCCGTTGCTAAAACGGTAAACAGGCCGGTTCTGTTATTAACATTGAAGACGCGCCTAACATCTTGCTTCCATAGTAACACCACAACAGCAACGTTCAAAAAGGTTTCGAACATGAAAAAAGGGAATATGCTACCTGCGCGATAATCATGAAAATAATACACGAGCGTGGGTATGATCGTAAAAAGTTTAGCCCCGAGCAATAGTATCCATCCCCAGCGGTTATGCCTGTAAAACATAAACAGCACAATTGGAAGGTACAAGAGGTCAATATAGGACCCCAGCAGCACTAATCGGAATGGGAAATTTTGACGGTGAAGCACAATATCCAAAGCGTTGATATCGATGTACAGCAAATACAGGTACTGCAATACAGCAATTGCGAGTATCACATTTACCCATTTATCAGGCATACTGTTAATGTCCTTGATACTAATTACCGGTAACTTTTTCTTTTGGTATGCGGTTTCCGAATTCCCGATTTTTTTTTCCGCCTCGTCTCTGTCGGCTTGTGTTATAACCCTGCC
>CAINOM010000204.1 GCA_903851455.1 uncultured Bacteroidota bacterium
GGTGAAGGCGAAATAATTGTCTGAATCGCCGATTTCCCTTTTAAAAGATAGAGTCTTAGTAAGTAAACAATTTGCTGTGTACAAGCTCTTTGAAAGAGAATATGAGGGCTGCGGCATACCTCCCCTCCTGTTTTAGGAGGGGACGACCGACCGCTTGCGGCCGGTCTGGGGTGGTTGGCTCGCGACGGAACCTGTGCTCATTTCGCGCATTTTTAACGCGCTGATTACAGGGTGTTTGTGGTACATCTCTGGTAACCCCGCCGAACCATGATGCTCAATTAAGCACAAGGCTGATCAGTATCCCCTCAGTTTACCACACTACTTTATAGAATAGCTCACCAACTGGTAAGTACCGGTCACCACGGCATTTTCCTCGTCGTAGGTGTCATACTGGATAATGCCGATGCCAGCCGCATAGTACACCACTAACTGCTTACCGATGGTGTACACAGGCGTTGTCACGGAGATCACATCGTTATAGGTATTGCCCGCTATACTGTAGGTAGGCAGTTTTTTCAGCGCATCAGCAGTAGTGGTGAGGATATTGCCTGCCGGGTCTACCGAATAATAAGAGAACAGCGTAGACGCTTTATAAGAGCCATGCATAGCATAGTCATCTTCTGCGGTACCGGAGTTGATGGTAGAAGTGACTGTATCCCGGTCTTTTGCAAATACCAGGGCGGTGTTCTGCCGTTCAAAATAATCACCATCGCACTGCTTTTCGGCGAAGTGAAAGGCAAAGGTGTCTGAGTTCTGCACTACATAAAGCGTATCCACATCGGTAGTGTCTGCGGTATTGCGGTACACAAAGTAGCTGCCATTATTTAATCGGGGCAGGTATTTACGCGTTTCCTGTTGCTGGCCATAATGGCGCGCTTTATGGCACTTGTAGCAAGAGTAAAGCCCCGTAGCAAATAAGGCAATTAAAAAAAGATAGAATTTCAAAGGCGCAATTGATTTCATGGTATAATAGACAGTGTTATGGTTTGGATGGTTGGTTTAGGTGGTTGTTGTCTGAACTATGATTAGTTTGATTTATGTGCTTAATTTGATCCTGGAGCCTGTTATTTATTTGGCCAATGCCCCATGCCCCACGAAAAAGAAATTCACAAATGGGGCATTTTATTCTGCCGAAAACCTTTGTGGCGGCTGATATTAATGATAAATCACATTTCCCATTATGACCCATGTGGGGCGTTGCAGTTGGCAGAACGCAGTTCTCAGGTGGCAGTTGAAGGCTGCTTTTTTTTCTAGCGAATGCCGCCCGAAAACATTGGGACGTAACACATTTTTATACCCCAAAATGCCCCTTTATTTCCCGTGGTTAGCCGGGGGCAAAATTTTGCGCCCATGCGAATTGGTAATTGCGCACGGTAGTGCAAAAAAAATGCACACCCCGGGATTGATAATCAACTAACTAATCAAAAATCGTTGCTCAAGCGCATGGCGCGTCTACTTGCGTAAATGCTCACTTTTGCGCTAAAGTTGCGCCAATGCTGCCTTTGTTTGAATCACGGATTTATCGGATTCATAGATTTCGCAGACTGGGTGCCCGAGCTTTAGCGGAGAAGACAAAAGGTCCTTTACGGCACAAAGGTCTATTATATATTGATACGCTCCAAGACGAATAATTTATTGTCGGTTTGGTAAAAACTATGGCTGGAAAATCAGGCTCTAAACTGCAATCTGAAGATTGCACTCCGCTTGGACGTAGTCGTGAGACATACGCCCAACTATTTTTGTTTTTTACTTTAGAAGACTACCGGCAATTGGGGACGGCCTGGGCAACCCGCGGAACTTGCGTCGATATATGTTCAGCTCGCAGCAAATGACGCCAGTTTTGCAACGGGCCAGATTTACGGTTCATCGGGTGGGGCAGGGCAGCCCTAATGGCTCACGCCAGTTTGCTTTTCACTGCGTTTGCCACATGGCGGATCTTCTTTTTTATGTCATCGGCCTTACTAACCGCCTTTTGGCGTATCCGCAGACCGCTGTTTTCAAGTAAAAGGCCAGCAATGATGCCACCCAGGGCATAAGCTATTATTCGTCCTGTTTTCATGGTTCCTGATATTTATTCACTGTGAGTAATCAGTGTTTCTTTCAATCTAAAAAACTCATGCCCCTGGGCGGGACATGAGTTTTTTCCCGGGGGGCGTACTATAATATCGTTCTAAATGTCAGGTTGATCCTCGGCCCTATGGTATCCGCTACTTTAGGAATTCTATGCTCCCAATTGTGTTGCAGATCGCCCTTCATGAGCAGCAGCGAGCCATTACCAAGCTCTAGTGAATATTTTTGCCTGTGATCATCTTTCTTCCTGAAGTCGAACTGCCGCGTTTGCCCGAGGCTTAATGATGCTATGACCGGATTCATGCCCAACTCTCTTTCATTGTCCCTGTGCCAGGCAACGGAATCGTTGCCATTACGATAATAGTTTAGGAGCACGCTGTTAAAGGAATATGCGGTTACGGTCTCGATCTTTGTTTTTAATTCCTTCAAAGAAGTGGTCCAGGGTATAGGGTCATATTTCGTCCCTGTGTACTTATAAGTTTTATCTGTGTCGCCATACCATGCAGTCAGTCTTGGCGTCAACATTTTCTTTCCATACATCCGGACCTCCTGCTGTATCCATGGCACCGTGTCTATGAACTCACGCATCAGCGTAAGAGCCAAGCCTCTTTCCAGGAAATCCGGATAGAAATCCAGAAGCTCCTCCGGAAAAAGAACTCCTTCATTGTTGGCGAAAAAACTTAGTTGGTCCATCAAATTTTACAACTTAAATCAAAGTAAGGGATTATTCAGATCATTTGTGATCGCCTATTACTTGCACCGATCTAAAACTACTTTTACGCAGCTTCTCCCTTGTTTTTGAAGATGTCATATCCATGAGCGATCTGGGACGGAGGCAGACGTATA
>CAINOM010000205.1 GCA_903851455.1 uncultured Bacteroidota bacterium
ATACAGGATTTCAAGCTGGACCTGTTTACCGAGGAAATATACATCTACACACCCAAGGGTGATATGCGTGTGCTGCCAAAGGGCGCGACCGCACTGGATTTCGCGTTTGATATACATACACAACTGGGCATGCGGTGCATAGGTGCCAAGGTGAACTATAAATTGGTTCCGCTAAGCTACCAGCTGAACAGTGGTGACCAGGTGGAGGTGATCACGTCGTCTAAGCAGAACCCATCGGAAGACTGGCTGTCATTCCTGATCACGGCTAAGGCGAAGTCGAGGGTGAAGAATTATCTGAAAGAGGATAAACGCAAGATAGCCGAGGATGGCAAGGAAGCGCTGAAGAAAAAGCTGGAGCAGATGAAAGTGACCATGTCGCAGCACAACCTGGGCGAGCTGGTGCACTTTTACAAGAAGTCATCTACGCTGGACCTGTACTATGCAATAGCTGTGGGCAGTGTAGACCTGAAAGATATCAACGACCTCAGCATATACGGAGACAAATTCCTGCATACCAGGGAAGTGAAACTGGATGTAAAGCATGTAGATGATACCGGGTTAAAGACAAAGGGTAAGGGTGCAGAGCTCATCATTTTCGGCGAGCGGTCTGATAAGATACTGTACAAGCTGGCACAGTGCTGCCAGCCTATACCGGGCGATGATGTGTTTGGGTTTGTGACATCGGGTGAAGGCTTGAAAGTGCACCGAACGGATTGCCCTAATGCCGCGCAGCTGCTGGCCAACTACGGTCACCGCATCGTGAAGACCAAGTGGGCGAAGAATAAGGAGATATCATTCCTCACGGGCGTGCGGATAATAGGCATGGATGACGTGGGCGTGATACAGAAGATAACCAATGTAATTTCCGGTGAGCTGAAGCTGAATATGCGCTCACTGAGCATAGACTCGAAGGACGGTATTTTTGAAGGGACGATAATGGTCTACGTACATGACCGCGAAGAGCTGAATAACTTCTGCAATAAGCTGGGCGCGCTGGAGGGAATTAGCAAAATAGAACGGATAGAACACCTGGAACAATAAACTTTTGCTAAATACGTTACTATACATTAGATTTGTAACACACACTAAAAATAGCTGTATGAAGAAAATAGGTTTATTTCTCGTTTTAGCCGCAGTATCGCTTACGCAGTCCTGCATGAAGTGTGATCATAATTTTGACCGCCCGAACCCGCATGTTACCACAGATGCAGTTAATGCGTCGATCAGCGAGAATACGACCCTCAGCTATACTTTACTTGCTATGCCCAAGGGCAGTATGTCTTATGTAACAACAGCGCCGGCACATGCAGGTGCGAGCACCATAGTTGCAGACGCCAATGGCAATCTCATATACAGCTATACACCAATGCAGAACTATACCGGGAACGATGTTGTCGTAGTTACTACATCGAGCGAGGCGCCAGGCGGCGGCCCCGGCATGTGCAATAACAATGGCGGCGGTCACAACTGCAACCACCAGGGAGACGATAATACGATCATTACAACCATCAACATATCGGTTACTTCCTCTTCCTCCGTGGCAGCGAAGCCAGTAGCTACGCCTAAGAATATCGATTTTTGATCCGGTTTATTAATCAGGAGTTATTAAAAGCGCAGGCCATTGAAAAGCAGGCGCTTTTTCAATTAAAATAATAGTGGTCTGCTCATTGTGTATGATTACTTTTGATGAAAATCATTTTTAAACCCATAAATAACTATTTCTATGTACACTAAATGTTACTCGTTTTTTCGTCTTGCTGTCTGTGCCGTTGTCGCACTTTTGTTTAACGCTGAAGTGTTTGCTTCGCACATGGTGGGTGCAGACCTGTATTATACACATGTGAGTGGCAATACCTATAAGGTTACTTTCGTTGCCTATGGTAATTGCGGAGCGGCCAGCGCCGCTGCATTTTCTACACTGCCCACGAGCACGCCGCAAATATGCATCTACAACGGAGACTCTTTAATAACCAGCGTAAGCCTTGCCATAGATACGCCAAGTGCAGGCGTTGAGGTAACGCCATTATGTCCCGGCGATACATCTCAGTGCATGAATACGACATCGGTGATACCGGGCATAAAGAAGTTTGTGTATAGTGGCAATGTAACCTTGCCGTACTCGTCAGCGACATGGCGGTTCATATATACGGGGGCTATGGGCCCGGGCTCGGCGGCAGGGCGCGCCTCGTCGATCACGAACATCAGCTCGGCAGGCGCTACTATTATGTATCTTGTAGATACGCTGAACAATGTGGCATCGCCTAACTCGTCAACACAACTGACCGTTGCGCAGCAAACTTTCTTTTGCCTGGGTGCGCTGAATGACTACAGCCCTTCACCCGTTGATCCGGATGGAGATTCCCTGACCTTCGCGCTTGTTCCCGCCGTTACTTCAATCAGTACTGCCACCTGCGATTCTCCCGGTGTTGCCGTTACTTATATTTCGGGCACTTCATTTCCCGGACAGCCAATATCCGGTGCATTTCCGCTGCAGAGCGTGGATCCGGCATTTTCAGTGAATGCCAATAACGGGGAAGTGTTGTTTACTCCCACGATCATGCAGCGCAGTGTAGTGGTTTACAATATTGAAGAGAGAAGGGGTGGCGTGCTTGTTGGCACCAGCCAGCGAGAGATGACTGTTGTTGTAATGACCTGCGGCACCGGTTTCCCCTGTTTATCAACAACAAAGGTGCCGGAAGTACAAGGCCGTGTGAATACCGTAACAATCTATCCCAACCCCGCGTATGATGAGCTGACAATAAAAATGGACAATGGTTCCTATCGCTCACTGACCATCAGCAACAGCATAGGGCAGCAGGTTATTGGCGGGCAAATGTTGTCTTCGCAGACCCGTATCGATATCAAGGCGTTACCAGCCGGTGTCTATTACGTCACGTTTACAGGCGATGCGGGCACGCAGGTGCAGAAGTTTGTGAAGTGGTAGATCAGCCCTGGGCGATCAGTTCTTCCCAGTACTCGGCAGCGCGGCGGGTGTGCGGGATTACGATGGTACCACCAACAATATTGGCTACAGCGAATATCTCGTACATCTCTTCGGTTGTGATGCCTTGCTCGTAGCTTTTGCCGAGATGGTACTTGATGCAGTCGTCGCAGCGGAGGACCATACTGGCTACCAGGCCCAGCATTTCTTTGGTACGGGTAGAGAGGGCTCCTTCGGCATAGGTGTTCGTATCAAGGTTGAATAAACGACCAATGACCTTGTTTTGCTTTCCAAGGATCACATCGTTCATTTTTGCGCGGTAGTCGTTAAATTCCTGTATCTGGCTCATGTGTAAATTCCAAGTTTTTAAAATTCCAAACTCCAAAGGGAGTTGTGCAGCCAAAAGTAAGGAAATAGCAGATAGACCGACTAACCGGATTTGGTTTTTGGTTTTTGTCTTTTTACAATTTAATCTTTGGAATTTGGATTTTAGCAGGCCCTTCGACTTCGCTTAGGATGACAATATTGGAATATTGGAATTTGGTATTTAGTTTTTGGAGTTTCTATTTGGTACTTTTACACAAATGGACAAAGACAAGACCAGCCTGAACAAATACATTAGTTCTACAGGCTTTTGCTCAAGAAGGGATGCCGACAGGCTGATAGAACAGGCCAGGGTGACGGTGAACGGCGAACTGGTATTGCCTGGCGCGAGAGTAGGCGCCGGTGATGTGGTAGAGGTAGACGGAGAACCGATAAAGGTAAAAGCAAAGGCAAGGCCGATCTATATAGCCTTCAATAAGCCAGTGGGGGTTACGTCAACTACAGATCCGAAGGACCGGTCGAACATCATTTACTTTATCAATCACCCAAAACGGATATTTCCTGTGGGGCGGCTGGATAAGGATTCTGACGGATTGATATTCCTGACGAACGATGGTGATATAGTGAATAAGATACTGCGCGCCAGTAACAACCACGAGAAGGAATACGTAGTGTCGGTAGACAGGGCGGTGACCCCGGAGTTTGTGCAGCAGATGAGCAACGGTGTCCCTGTACTAGGCAAGCTGACCAAAAAGTGTTTTGTGAGGCAGGAGGGCAGCAGGCGTTTCCGTATCATACTTACCCAGGGCCTTAACCGGCAGATACGCCGCATGTGTGAGCATCTCGGATATGGCGTAGTGTCGCTGACCAGGGTGCGGATCATGAATGTAGAGCTGGGTAGCCTTGCAGTAGGAAAGTGGCGTTACCTCACGCTTCCTGAAATAGAGAAGATGAACGAACTTGTGGCGGAATCGGACAAAACGGATAGCGGACCTAAGGAGAAGAAAGAGACGCGAGCTACTGTTCAGTATATCCCTAAAAAGAAAGTTGGTGCAGCTCCGAAGGAACCTTCTATTGAAAGGGTAAAAAAGGTAAGTGTTGAAAAAGGTAAAAAAGTAATAGGTGAGAAAGGCAGCAAGGCAGCTGGTGAAAAAGGTAAAAGAGGCACTTACAAGGATTACAGGAACAAAAAGGGCAAAGGGGGCAAAAGTGCTTAGCCGCATGGGGTGTAGACAATTAATAACACCTGACTTTTTTTAGAAAAGGTTGCTACAGTTTTACCACCCTTATATTTTTAATAGTTATGCCGTTATCGTCTCTGAGCTGAACAAGATATACACCGCCGGCCAGTGTCTTTAACGACATCTTATTACCGCCTGTAATGGTTATTTCTTCGGCTCCCAGCATGTTGAACACTTTTATTGATGCTGGTTTTACGCCGGTAATTGTAAACTCATCATGGGTGGGATTAGGGAACAGTACAATGTTGTCGGCAGCAGCAGAGACGTTATCTACACCGGTTGTCAGGTAATTGAATTCAGCAATGAATGTAGCTGATCCGGAAGAGCAGCTGTCGCATGAAGTTGTGGCAGCACCCGCTGTGGCAATTCCGGTCAGTGAGCTTGTAGCCCCTATTACGTAAACCGTACCAGAACCCGATTTGATGCTGCAACCTAACGGTTCTTCGCTGCCGGATCCGCCGTAATACGTACCCCATAGCAGCGAGCCGGAAGGCTCAAACATGGCAACGAATGCATCTCCGTAATATGATGTGTCGCAACTATCGCATGTTGCCTGATAGGCGCCTGTTGTAGCTATTCCAGAAGTAGAAGAAGTAGATCCTGTCATGCAAACGTTGCCAACGGCGTCAGTTGCGCATGCGGCGCCTTCATCCGCATAATTGCCACCGTAATACGTGCCCCATTGGTAGGTTCCGGAGCCGTCGAATTTTGCGAGAAATGCATCTTCGCTACCTGCGACGTAAGATTGGTGGCCCCCGGGAGATGCAATTCCTGTTGTCGCCGTTGACAGGCCGGTAATAAAGACATTTCCGGATGCATCATTAGTGCAGCCGGTTGAATAAGTATACGAATTGGAATCAACCGGGCTTGCGCCGCCGAAATAGGTGCTCCACAACCTGGAGCCAGATGAACTGAATTTACTTAAGACGCTTTTTTGATTGCTCGGCCACCTGGTGGACTGATATGCACCGCTGGTAGCCATCGCAGTAGGGATGTTTGTTGGCCCGGTAACAAACAGGTCACCTGCGCCGTCTAACGAGCAGCCCCATAACCAGGTGAGGTCGGTATCGATACCCCCCCCCATAATATGTTCCCCACTGCAATACACCGGAAGCGTTGAATTTTGAGATAAATGAGCCGTCGAAAGTCGGGGTTCCCATATACGCGCCCGGCGTTGCGATACCAGAGGCAGATGCTGTTGTACCAACTATGTATACATTACCAGACTTATCTACAGCGCTGGCGCTCGCCTCTTCGTCACCGCTTCCGCCGTAATAGGTGCTCCATTGTAACATCCCGGAATTGTCGAATTTAGAGACAAACGCATCTGCAGCC
>CAINOM010000206.1 GCA_903851455.1 uncultured Bacteroidota bacterium
CCGGTATTCACGAACTTGAAGCCGAACAACGAAATATTCTGGTTCCACGGGCCAAACAGATACTCGATCGTATTATGGTAGTTTTGCTGGAAGCCTGCAAGGTCGAGGTAACCCATACAGTCCCCGATCTTAAATCCCTGCTTGATGCCCAATTCAAAATTACGGCTGATCTCCGGCTGCAACGTTGGATTAGGGAATACTCCAAACAGGCCTGCCTTAGTGGAAATATACCGCTCTGTAATGGTAGGATAACGGAAACCATCCCCAAACGAAGTCCGTATCCATGTGCCCGGCAGCACTTTCAAGCTTGCCCCGGCACGATATATGGGCTGGGCCGCGCTCTGCAGATCATTGGTCTGGAAATATTCATATCGCACACCGCCGGATATATTCAGCGCGTCCCAGAATTTCTTGTCCAGCTGGATATAGCCTGCCACATTGGTTACCTTATTGTTGGGTGTACCGCTGGAGTCATATAACTGGGCGTGCGTTGTGGATAAGCTGCCTACTACTCCTCCTGTAAACGTTAGTTCAAGATCGGTGTACTTTTTCTGCAACTGATACTCTGCATAGTAAAGCGTGCCGTTGGTCGACTGGTTGTTCGTCATCTCATCGTCGGTATGAAATACACGTGTCACCAGGCTGTGCACAACACCGTTACCCACATCATACTTTATGAACGGGTCCAGGTTGAAAAAGGTCTGTTTTTCCAGGAATACGGCTCCCGGATAACCCCGGTACAACCCCAAAGAATCGCTAAGCCAGGCGAGAACCATATTGGTCTTGTTATACATCCCATTACCATTTATGCCGTAACTGAGGCCTGTAACTTTTTTTGAGCGGTACCTGAGGTTAAAGTTGAGCCGGGCACGCTCCTTAAGCATATCCTTATTCGAGTAGGTATTGATCGAGTCATTCAGCAGCAACGCATTTTTAAGGTCCTGAGGTAAATTACCCATCTTGGGTGCAGGCCCTATATACCCCTGGTCTATATTGAAGTTACCGCCGATCACGAAGTCGATATTGTGATTGATAATTTCTGAATGCAGGAAATTGAGATTCATGAATCCCGGCGTAGCTCCATTATACCAGTCTTGTGCCGGAGCATCCGGAAGGCTATAGCCACCGACAGAGTAACTGATGGTCGTTTTAGGAGTACTGGTGGGATAGGCCGACCTGATATTAATTACACCATTGATAGCCGACGAGCCATAAAGCACGGAAGAAGACCCTTTGATGATCTCTATCTGCGCGATGTTCTCAACGGGGATATAACTCCATTCCGGCCGGCCCGCATCTCCGCTCAGCAATGGTATACCGTCTGCCACGATAGCTACCCTGCTGCCAACGCCAAAAGTGAACCCGCTGCCGCCACGTATCTGCGGGTCATTATCTATTATCGTAAGCCCAGGCACTTGTTCCAGCGCTGTTTCTATGCTCGTAGTATTTTTGTTGCTGATAAGGTTCGGCTTCAGCACTTCCATAGACACGGTTAGTTCGTCCAGTTTCTGGTTGAACTTTCCGGACGATACGACTACCGTATTTAGAAGTTCGGGCGAGCTTTCAAGCGTTATGTTCTTTTCCGAGATCGCATTCAGGGAAATATGCACCACGAACGTATCAGGAACCCAGCCTATGTACTCGCAAAGCAGCCGGTGATAGCCGGTATCTAATACCAGAGAGTACACCCCATCTGGATCGGTTACCGTGCCCTTGGCTGCATTGCTCACCAGCCTCAACGTGGCGTTGCTCAACGGCTCATTATTGCTGCCTGATATTACCTTGCCTTTTAAAACACCTGTTGATTGCGCAAACGAATTACTGACAAATAATACTGTGAAAGCAATAGATGTGGCAAGTGTGCGTAATAACATTCTCTGAATATAGTGTTTACTGCTTATTGATCTTTATTGTTTGGGTGTGCTTCGCATCGACATACTTCACCAAGTATACTCCTGCTGGTAAGCCGTTCATACCCATATGAACCGTAGCAGCATCAGCTGTTGTGGTTTTAAGCACCCTGCCGGTAACATCTGTAAGCTCGATCTGTCCACGCACATTTTCTACTCCTGCTATATTTATGGTCAACTCATCCTTTACCGGGTTGGGGAATGCGGTAACACTAAAGCCTGATGCTACACTGTTATGAACGCTGGTAGTAGTAGGGAACGATGTGGTAACCCAAGCCGATACATTACCCGGTCCGCAAGTGTCGCGAACGTGTGCATAGTACAACGTCGACGACGTAAGGCCGGTAACAGGTACGCTGGTAGCGGTGGTGAACGTGCCAGACACAGGAGGCGTAGGACTGTTGTCAACCGCATAAATGTATCCTGCAGCACCGGAAACTGCTGTCCAGCTGATCGTTGCGCTGCTGGCTGTTATCGTGCTCGCGGCAAGTCCCATAACGGTATCGCATACGGCAGCGGTTACATAAACAACCTCCAGGTCATCGAGCCACAACTTACTGCCCACGATGGTAGTGCCCTGGTTGGCGGATGGCGTAGCGTTGATCATTATATATGCAGGAGACGCGGCGCTCACGTAAGTGAACGGTATGCTGAAACGTGTCCATACAGAAACGCTGGTGGACGGTGTTGACAAAAATAGTCCGTCTGCGATCTTGTTGGCTGTCGGATCAGGATGGTAGGTAGTTGGTGTTTCCGGATCATAATAATCGCCGGTATGCAGGATCACACGGATTTTCGCCTGCTCTCCTGTGCCACCCGAAGTATACTGGTACCAGCCAACCAGACTATCAGGACGACCAGTAAAGCTCATCCGCCTGTCGTCCGATGACGTGCTGTAATTTACAGTGCCGATATAGCCGTCTGTTTTGGTAATTGTCGGCGCATCAACTACCCCTGTAGTAACGCTGCCGTTAATAACCGTTGAGAACGGCCCCGATATGGTTTCCATCCTCACTGAATAAGAGCCCGAATGCACAACAGTCGCATCCTTAAAGCATGTCTGGCCGCCAAGTGCAGCAGTACTGGATCCTGACTGATTGGAATACCAGTTCGTTGGTTCTTCGTGGGTGTCGCCAGCGGGAACTGTATTTCCCCACAACTCAAATCCACCGTTCGTAATTGTTGTTTGTGCCGTTGCACTCAGACCCAAAACCAGGGCTGCGGAAAGCGTAGATATTAATTTCATGATGCCAGATTGACTTTTTGTTTAATAAATTTGGCCAAAAGTAGTCATTATAAACATTAACGCCCACCGAAAACGGTACGTTTTTTTACACAGTTATTAACAGCTAAAAAATAATTCTGCTTTATCTTGTGCCTCATGCCGCACACTTTCTCCTACCAACACTTGTACAATTTTACCAATTCGATTTTTACTGCTATGGGGTGTAAGCCCGATGATGCCGCCATCGCGACCACCGTTTTACTCTCTGCTGATTTGCGGGGCATTGATAGCCACGGAGTTGCGAGGCTTACCGGCTATGTTCGACTATGGGAAGCTAAACGCGTGAATGCTACGCCATCAATAAAAATAGTGCACGAAACGCCATCCACTGCTGTCGTAGATGGCGGCGCCGGCCTTGGATTAGTAGTCGCACCTTTTGCTATGCAGGTGGCTATAGATAAAGCAAAAAATGTGGGCACCGGCTGGGTAAGTGTCCGCAACAGCAATCATTTTGGTATAGCCGGGTATCATGCAATGATGGCCTTACCGCATGATATGATCGGGATTGCGATGACCAACGCCAGCGCTTTGGTTGCTCCCACATTTTCCATTGAGCGCATGCTGGGTACCAATCCTATTGCGGTAGCCATACCTGCCGGCACACAGCCGGCATTTGTCGCGGACTTTGCTACAACTACAGCTTCAAATGGCAAGCTGGAAATACTGCAGCGCAAAAATGCGGATACGCCGAACGGCTGGGTTCAGGACAGCAAAGGCAATGAATCAACCGACGCCAATGAGCTTAAAAAAGGGGGCGCACTACTTCCCCTCGGCGGCGACCGGGAGCGTGGCAGTCATAAAGGCTATGCACTCGGGAGTATCGTTGATATTTTTTCAGCGGTGCTTAGTGGCGCCAGCTATGGTCCGTGGGTACCACCCTTCCCTGCCTATGTGCCTATGCCGGAAAATATGCCGGGGGCAGGACTGGGGCATTTTTTCGGAGCCATGAGAATAGATGCGTTCCGCCCGGCAGCCGATTTTAAGGAGCATATGGACAACTGGATAACACGATTCCGGAATGCCAAACCAGCGAGCGAAACCAACGGCGTACTCATACCTGGTGACCCAGAGAGAGAAATGGAGGCCCACAGAATGGCTAACGGCATACCATTGGTAGACAGTGTAGTGACAGAACTGAAAACGATTGCCGAAAAATTCGGGTTGGACATATAAAGTAATTCCAATTCCCGAAATGGATTTTATTAAGGTTGTATGAAATTGTGCCGTGTTGTCGAATATTGTTGGCAAAAAACTATCTTTACATTATAATAGCATAAGTATTCATGAAAGTTGCCCCGGCGCCTACTAATGTACAGGATGGTTTGATGGCGCAGCAGAAATATGTTGTTCCTGCTACATTGCCGGACGCTGATTTTAGCGATATTGGAAGTATTGTGTCGCAAATCAGCGGTACACCGTCTTCTTTTGTGGCCATAGTAGAGACAACACTACAGTGGTTCAAAGCGGGCGAAACACTTAAATCAACTACACTTCGGGAATCTTTACCTTTTTTGAATGCAGCGGATTCCAACAGCGATATTACTATAGTTACTGACCTTGCAAGAGACAAACGTTTTAAGGATCATATATTTGTTACGACCGGTCCATCCCTCGTGTTTTATGCCGGAGTTCCGTTGATCGATCAGAAAGGATCACGGCTTGGGACGTTAATAATCACCGATAATAAGCCGGCTAAACTGGATAATGGCCAGTTAAATGCGCTGCAGGCACTAGGGCGGCAGATAGTCTCGCTAATGGAGGTTGCCGATATAGCTGCTAGGTTGAAACGGAAACAGTCGGAGTTCAATATGGCCTTTGCTGATCTGGGCAAAGTGGCGCACCTGGCCTCGCACGATCTGAAAAGCCCGTTGAATAACATTATTTCGCTTGCCCAGTTGCTCAAAGAAGATTATGTGCCCCAGCTTGACGAAGACGCACAAGAGTACATCGAATACCTCGGAACAGCGGCACACCACCTTGCGGACCTCGTGAGTGGAGTGCTTAGTTACACCAAGATGGCCCAGGTGGTTGTTGAACCTAAGGAGCTGGTGCAGGTCGCGGCAATGATCGAAGAAGTAATCGAGCAGCTCGATCTGCCGGAGGACTTTACAGTAAGTTATCCGAAGTCTGATCTCAATATATACACATCCCGCAACGCGTTGAAGCAGATATTCTCTCACTTGCTGCATAACGCCGCCAGGAACAAAAAAGATGGCGCTTTAAAGGTTGACATCGTTTATAACGCGGGCAACGGCGCATTTACATGTGAAGTAAAAGATCCCGGGCTGACCATAGCGCCCGAGGATATGGAAAAAGTACTGGGATTGTTCGAAAAACTGCATGTGAAAACAAATGGCAAAGAAAGTCTCGGAGCCGATCTTGCCATAGCAAAAAGGCTCGTGGAAAAGCTTGATGGCACCTTAATGGTAAACACTGAGGTATCTCAGGGTTCTTCCATCCGCTTTACACTTCCCGAATAATGTGGCTCTGATCACCACCTGTTCTGATTTTTTTACTAGTCTATTGGTAGTAATTCCAGCAAAATATCTGCATTAAGATCGCTGCAGTCCTTTTGATTATTTATCTGGTGAATTAAGCTGCTGAGCCTAGCGGATCTGGCGTTGTAAGCCTTTTCCTTTAGCAGCAGGCTTACCTCTGCGACAAACTGGCGTTTGTTCTCCGGACTAAGGCCTTCATAAATGCTGCCCGACTCATTGTCCATTTCAAGGCTAATCGTTTTCATAGTTTGTAGTTTGTTACTGAGGTAAAAATAAGTGTTTTGTTATTCAATAGCACACTATTAACAAAATTTATTTTAATTCGTTGATTTTCAATTATTTGATTATTAATGCCGTGAAATAATGTGACAAATAGCTTGCAACCCGTTGACAATAAGACAAATTATAACCAACAAATGACATTTATTTTTGAAATAATATTTTAGTAATCGCGCTTGTCTTCGCGGCCGTGTAAAGTTGCAGAACAAAGTAGCTGCACCGAATGCCTGCCATGATCTGTAATGCCGCTAAAAATAATATTTCAGCGGCCATAAAAAACCCGGCGCCGGACAGGATATATTTCGAACTTCACGTAACTTCGCCATCCATTTTAAAATGCCATGTTTGATAATCTGAGTGAGCGGCTCGAAGCCGCGTTTAAACAGCTAAAAGGCGAAGGCCGGATCAATGAGATAAATGTAGCGGCGACTGTAAAAGACATCCGCCGGGCTCTTGTTGATGCGGACGTGAATTACAAGATAGCCAAGGAGCTCACCGACAAAGTGAAGGAAAAAGCCATGGGCGAAAAGGTGCTTACCGCGGTAAGTCCTGGCCAGCTGATGGTGAAAATAGTAAAGGACGAGCTGGCCGAGCTGATGGGCGGCCGTGAGGAGGAGCTTGACCTGACGGGTAAGCCAACTGTGATACTGATCGCGGGTCTCCAGGGATCTGGTAAAACAACTTTCTCCGGAAAACTGGCCAACTTCCTGAAGAGCAAAAAAGGTCGCCAGCCCTTGCTGGTAGCGGCGGATATATATCGCCCGGCGGCCATGGAGCAGCTGCGTGTGCTCGGCGAGCAGATCAAAGTACCGGTTTTCCTGGAACTTGAAAATAAAGATGCCGTATCAATCGCCTTAAACGCTATTGCTTATGCCAAGCAAAATGGTAACAACATAGTAATCATAGATACTGCGGGCCGCCTGGCTATTGACGAGGTGATGATGCAGGAAGTGGCGAACATCAAAGCTGCGGTCAATCCGCAGGAAATACTGTTTGTTGTTGACTCGATGACCGGGCAGGATGCTGTGAATACCGCCAAGGCATTCAACGACCGTCTTGACTTTACCGGTGTGGTACTTACCAAGCTGGACGGCGACACAAGAGGTGGTGCGGCCTTATCTATCAGGTACACGGTAGACAAGCCCATCAAGTTTGTGAGCATGGGCGAGAAGATGGACGCACTGGACATCTTCTATCCCGAACGTATGGCGCAGCGTATCCTGGGCATGGGTGATATCACTACCCTGGTAGAACGCGCGCAGGCACAGTTTGACGAGGTGCAGGCCAAAAAACTGGAAAAAAAGATACGCGCTAATAAATTCGACTTTGAAGATTTCAAGGAGCAGCTGGGCCAGATAAAAAAGATGGGTAACATCAAGGACCTTCTTGCTATGATACCCGGCGTAGGAAAGGCGATCAAGGAGATAGACATATCAGACGATGCGTTTAAAGGCATCGAAGCTATGATCAACTCTATGACCCCATTTGAGCGCAGCAACCCGGATGTGATAGACGGCAGCCGCCGTAAGCGTATAGCCAAGGGCAGCGGCAAAGACATAAATGAGGTAAACGCCTTCATGAAGCAGTTTGACCAGATGAAGCAGATGATGGCGCACATGAACAAAATGAAAGGCGGCGGAATGGGCATGCCGGGGATGATGCCGGGAAGAAGATAAGCGCCACTCAGAGTCGGTAAGTATAAACAAGAAGCCCTGCAGTTGACAGCTGCAGGGCTTCTTATTTGAATGAATATCGGATTACTTTTTCTCCATCAGATCAAAGAACTGGTCGAGACCCGGGAGGATAACGATCCTGGTCCTGCGGTTGGCAGCCCTGCCCTCTTCTGTGTCGTTTGACATTAAGGGCTTGTACTGCGCGCGGCCGGCAGCAGCCATGCGCGATGCAGGTATATTATAGTCATGCTGCAGTATGCGCACTACCGAGGTCGCACGCTTTACGCTAAGGTCCCAGTTGTCCACCAATATGCCTTCTTTGAAAGCTATTGAGTCGGTATGGCCTTCAACCATAAATTCGATCTCGGGATGTGCCAGCAGTACTTTTGCTACTTTGCCCAGTACTTCCTTAGCCTTAGCGTTTACCTCATACTTGCCGCTTTTGAACAGCATCTTATCGGAGATGTCTACGTATACCACACCCTTGTCGATCTTTATGTTGATGTCCTTATCGTCCATGTTACCGATAGCGCCTTTCAGGTTCATCATCAGGGCCATATTCATAGAGTCTTTGCGGGCCATTGCAGCCTGCATATCCTTTATATAAGCATCTTTTGCGCCCATGTTCTCAAGAAACTTATTGATGCTTTCGGCCTGTGAGCCGGAGAGCACAGACAGATCCCTCATATGGTTCATCATCTGTTCGTTGCTGGCTTTCTGGTCATTCAGCCGGTCGCGAAGCACGCCTATCATTGCATGGTAGAGCCTCGACGAGTCCATACAGTCATTATACCACTTCTTCTCCTGACCATATGCGCTATCCAGTTTAGCATACTTCTTTTTCTCTTCCTTCATTTTCTTGGAGGAGACACAGGAAACCATAAAGAGTGCTGATACTGCGAATAACACTATGTGTTTTAATTTCATAATATTTTTTTTAAGTGTGCAAAAATATAGAAAATGATTTGGGTAATATTGTTTGAAATGTTAAATTCAGATCACGCGGCATTAATATTGTGCCGAGGCGCGCCGGGCGGCCCTCTCAGCCCGAAAGAATATTGTGATGGCGGAAGTATAAAAGAAACAGCGTCTCCGCTCCTGACCTGATCACCATATACTTCGACCCTGCCCTCACAAAACGATACCCCAGGATGGTAGCCACAGTCGCCACCCATAAACCTGACTTTGATGCGAGTATTGTCCCTCGAAGAAATTTTGCATTTCAGGGAATAGCCCGAAAGCGCCGGAGACAACAATTTCACATAAGATGAGCCATAGCCGCGTTGTTCGATTCCAGAAGCCGCAGGGGCGACCAGGGAAACGAAGAGGTTACAAACTAATAACAGTGCAACAAAAAGGGAACGAAGGAAAGAAACCTTTTTACTCATTTATAAACAAATGCAAAAGTAACTCATTTAGTATGCGGGGCTCCGTTTTTTTATTCCACAACTGTTAATATTCAATGCATCTGCCTTAGTACCTACCAAGTAGTAATCTTTATTACCTACCAAGTAGTAATCTTTGGTTTCATTACCAGATTACAACTATCCATTTACCCCAAAAGATTTTAAAATGAGTATCAAATTTGATACATTTGCGATAACCGAAACTGCACTAATGAAATCGAGCGAACCAGTGAGAAGGATAAAAGCCGCTGGATGGATTGAAATAAGACAAAAAGGAAGTCACAAAATATTTGTTCATAAGGACTATACCTACTCGCTTCCGGTGCCTGCCCATGGCACTAGGGAAGTTGCGACCGGTACTGCAAAGGCAATATTGAAACGCGCCGGCTTGAAATAATTTTTTCACTTTTGTTTTGTTGTTTGTTTTAAACTTAGAGAAAAATGAAGAAGATAGAATTGATAATCGAAAAAAATGATGGACTCCTCTGGGGAAGAGCAGAAGGTAAAGGCTGGATGCCCACACCCTATGGCACGACAATAGATGAAGTGATTACAAATCTCAAAGACCTGGTGGAAGATTATGTAGCCCATGAAGGAAAAAATGATAAACAGTGGAGTAAAATAAAATGGAGCGATGTGGTATTTGATATGAAATACG
>CAINOM010000207.1 GCA_903851455.1 uncultured Bacteroidota bacterium
ATGTAACAAAGAACGGTACAATGCCGAAAATGAGCAGGCTGATCTTCAGGTTGTGACCATTGCTGGTAAGCAATGTGAACAGGAAGATAAGGCCTGTAAGTGTCAGGTATCGACATTTCATCACAAATTTGGTTATGGGCCTGAACACCGGGATAAGGTACAGATAGGAAACAGCCATTGCAATAACAATGGACATACCCATGGCCTGCAGCACAAGGCTGAGCGTACTGAAGAAATTCTCATAGAAATAATTCAGCGAAAGGATCTTACCTATAGACTCCAGCACGCGCGATGGAGTGGGGAGCAGACCACCACCGGATAACTGCCATGCCACCAGCGCAATAACAAGCTCCCCCACAAGCAAAATGTATAACGAGGTCTTGCTTACCGAACCAAACGGCGAGAAGATATTCTGAATTTCACTTTTGTTTGCCGCCATACCCAGTGGTTTAAGGTTCCTCTTAAAAGTTTCTGTTGCGTGAGCAACTACTTGCCCAGTACTATTTGCACCCTCCTGTTCTTCGCCTTTCCGGCTGCGGTACCATTGTCGGCAATAGGCTTGGCTGCTCCGTATCCCTTCACAGTAATACGGTTTTCAGGTATGCCCTTGCTTACCAGGTAGTTCTTCACTGATGTGGCCCTTTCTTCAGATAGTTTCTGGTTGTGCCCATTGTCACCCACATTGTCGGTATGTCCGTAAACGCCTACAGATAGGCCCTCTGCAACCACCGAACTCTTCATGATCTCGTCAAGCGTAGCATAAGACTCTGGCTTAATTACCGAGCTGCCGGTCTCAAACTGTATCTGGTAAGACTTAGAAGAAACCTCGCTGGTGATCTCGCTGGAATAAGCAACCTTGATCGCCTGCCCGGTTAGCAGCTCAGGGTGGTTGGCGATCACAGACTGCAGGAACGACTTATCAACAACCTTTGCATAAACAGGATAGGTCGGCATCAGCTCCGGGTACATCTTCGAGAGGATATCACCGAAAGAGCCGTACACGATCTTGTAACGGTCTACGCCGTCCTTACCCAGGCCAAACATATTCGCGGCATCTGCAAGGTTAAATGCCATTGAGCCGCCCAGGCTCACATTCATACCCTGGATATCTTTGTCCTCCATACCGTTGTAGTACTTCAGCCAGTAGTCGCCATTCTGCTCATTATAAACTTTTGCGGAAACATCGCCGGCAAATTTCTTAGCCTCGTTAAAAGACCTCACCTGGTCTCCGCTCTGCGCCAGCGACATAATGATGTTCTCGAGGTCTGTACGGTGGTCGTAAGCAAACTTCTTAATAGTAATAGTTACAGCGGGCATCTGTGATGCATATTCACGTGTAGATGCAATAGATACAAGGCCGCCCTTTTTCTGTGCAAGGTTCACGTCGCCGGGAGTCCATGTGGCTACAGCATCTACGCCTATCGTTGTGTCCTTCGATATCTTCTTGCCATTCACTACAATTTTCCTTTTCTCCTTGTAGCCGGTTATGTATTTATTAGGCGCGTCAAGGAAGTCATTGGCTGCGATCAGGTTTATCGCGTCCTTGTCATAAGTAGTTTCATCAGGGTTTACCTTTATGCCGTTATCGCCTGCCCATTTCAGCAGTATGTTCATATCTCCGTCCCTGAGCACACAGGCTACCGCGCTGCCTACCGCATTCTGTGGGTTCTGCTTCCACGATGGTGGCCCCATTACTTTATCTTCACCATAAGATTTACCCATTGGGTAAAATGCTATTGGCTGGTACTCCGGTCCCAGTGGTTCCAGTTCCTTACAAAGGGCCACAAAGAAAGCAGGCATACCGTCGCCCATGAATGTGGCGAACACACCCGGGGCGTTCGGATTGTTCTTATAGTCCTGGGCAAATTTCACTACATCAGCGCATGCTTTGTTACAGTCGTCCTGGCGCTCTATGCTGATCTGGAGTTTTGATTTGTCCATCAATGAGCCCTTTGTAGTCATCGGGCCACCGTTGGCATACATCAGGGCAAACTGTGCGTTCCAGGCCATTATCTTCCAGTTTATTTTAGTTCCGCCGTTCACAGATGGTTCTGTAGAAGGCAATGCCAGAGAGGTCGCATTTCCCTGCAAGGACGCTTCTGGTGCATCCGGCAGCATCACCTTGCCGATATTAGTAGATTCTTTTGCCGCTTGCGGGCGCTTATCCCACCACAGCACTTTGGCGCCAAAAATAGCGCCGACGATCAAAAGGATGATGACAACTTTTCCTGAGGTTTTTACTTTTACTGACATGTTTTTGGGTGTTTTTAGTACGGAAGATAGTTTAGCTCAAAAGGTTATTATAATAGTCATTGTCTACTTTGCCGGGTGCTATCGGCGCTGCGTCATCACGCTTTGTCTGCGAGGTGGTAAGCGTCAGCTGGGCGTCCGGGTTGAAGTTCTCGAGCATCTCAAGGCCTTGTTGCTCGTAGGTAGCATTATCAAGATCTATAGACTTCATGAAGTCTGATGAATAGGAGATCGCCTTTTTCATATTGCCCAGTTTATCAGCGATATCATCTTTAAGGTACTCCATAGATTGCTCTACCAGCAGTTTCTTCTCTGGATCTCCCTTGAATATTTTCATCGCAGAATCAAGCGCCTTGTTGCCCGAAGAAACAGAATTATAAAGGTCTTTCTTGAGCTCCAGTTCATTCTTGGCGTCTTCTATCAGGTATGCGCTGTTTTTGTAGATCTTGGTGAGGTAGTCATCGATCTTCGAAAGGTTTATGGCAATAGGGTCCAGCGCCTTGATGTACTCCTGCAGGCGCGCTACCTGGCGTGTGGCATTGCCCAGCTCAGGAAGCATATTGTTCTCCTTCGCTACCTTGGCCTTGCTCAGAAGTTGGTGCATCTCGTCCTGCTTTTCCTTGATCTTCATATCTATCTTCTCCTTCTGCCCCTGCACCTCTACCGACTGTGCATACAGTTTTTCACGCTGCTTTTCCATGTCGTTGATGTAGTCTTCCGCAATTACGAACGGGTCCAGCTCAATGACGATGCCCACTAGCTTCTTCATCAGTATTTCATAGAAGTAGAAAAACGAGAGCCTCAACTTACGGTTGGTGATGCAGTATAAGAATACCGCAAGGCAGGTAAGGGCAATGGCGAAGTTCAGCGTATTCCATACCATCTTCGTAAGAATAGGTATGACGTAATAAGCTATTATTCCAAGAATGCCGAGGCCTGCAACTACACCGAATTTGCCGCCTGGACGGTCCCAATAGGATTTTAGTTTGTCGGTCTGTGTACCGGTTGATGGGAAAATTTGAGTATCCATGTTGTTGGTCGGTGTTTATTTGAGTATGGTGTTTATCTTCTGAATGTCGCTGTTGATCTTGTTATACATTGCCTGGTAAGCAACGGTAAAGCTTCCCTTATTTGCAGATATCCTCGTGTCCTCCTGCACGATCTCATTCTTCAGTGTACCGATCTGCGACTGTGTCTCGGTGATCTCCTGCGTTAGCTTCCGGATCATTTCTGCGTTATCGGCTATTTTCTGCTCCATCGCCGCCACCTTGGCTTTCCTGCTGTCCACGTCCTGGCTGGCTTTGTCGGCTGCTGCTTTTTCAAACTGGGCTTTATCGTTTTCTATGATGTTGCAGTACTGCTTAGCGGTCTCAATTATTTTGTCCTTGGTAAGCCCCTGTATGCTCAGCGATGCAAATACGGTCGCGATGCGGATATTTTCATCCGGTATCTGCGCCTCCAGCAGATGCATCATTTTGGTGAACTCATAATAGTCAGGGCCGGGCAGGTTTGACCGGTCGAACAGGTCGTTAAAGTGCTTTGAAAATTTATCGATGTCCTGCTGCGACAGCGGACTGTTATATGCCTGTGGTCTTGGCGCCGATGGTTGTGGCATTGATGGAGCACTACCGCTGTTACTGCTACTATTGCTTGAAGTGCTGTTGGCGGTATCGTCAAACTCCACAAACACGCCAAGCGCCTTTTTGAAAAATCCGCTCATAAAATAAATAAATATGGTTCTGTATTAATTGCTTTAGACAAAAGTCTTAAAAATAAAGCATAATACATAATGCGCCAAAGGGGTTTAGCGTGCAATCACAACAATATTAGCGATGATCCATTAAAATTGGTATCATTGGTCTTTTTTCTTGATGTCAACGTTTAGATGATATTCGAAGATTTTTTTTGAAATAGAAAATATATTTAGTGATTTTGCTAATATTTTGGCGGATTTTTACGTCTATGTGTTTA
>CAINOM010000208.1 GCA_903851455.1 uncultured Bacteroidota bacterium
ACAAACAGATGCAAGAAATGGCATTGAGTATAAGAGAAAATTTACGTATAAAAATTAATCTGCGTGCTTGCGAATAAATAATGTCGGAATTAACTGGCAACTGGATTTTACGATGCATAATTTGTAAATCGAATTCTTAATAAGAATTATGAAGTCTGCCCAAAATGAACAAAACAGTACAAGCTAGCGTGGCAACTATGCTCGATAGGAGCCCCCAGCCCACCCCACAATTTCTATTTAAGAAGAGAAATAAATAGATTACTTTAGCGCACCAGAAATTGCACCGAAAGCTAACTGCTATTTGACGCTATTTAGCTAAGTGCTTTATTCGGCTTATCATGGTTCGGCGGGGCTCACCATGACAGGTATTTCAATTTTGCTTTTAGCACAGGATACCCGCTCATTATAACTTACGACTAACTACTTACGACTAAAGAATATGCATATAAGGATTGTGTTGCCGGCATACAATGAGGAGGAGTCTTTACCGCCCCTGCTTAACAGGATAAATGAGGCTTACAATCTGTATAAATGGGACGCTAGTGTTCTGGTGGTAAATGATGGCAGCAAGGACCGCACCCTGGAGATAGCACGGAGTTTCAGAGGAGATATAAAGGTAGATGTGCTGGACATACAGCCCAATGGCGGCCTCGCGGGCGCTATAAACAAGGGTCTGCGCAAAGCACAGGAGGGACTGAAGGATACGGACATCATAGTGACCATGGATGCGGACGACAGCCAGACACCCTTCCTGATACAGCGGATGGCGCTGCAGATAGCGGAGGGCAGCGACCTGGTGATCGCATCGCGTTACCAGCCGGGGGCGAGAATAAAGGGATTGAAAAAGTCGCGGAAGTTCTTTAGCTGGGCGGCAGGGCTTTTGTTCCGGGTAATGGTGGGTTTTGAGGGCATCAAGGATTATACGTGCGGTTTCAGGGCTTACCGCGTAGATATGCTGCGAAAGACGATCAACTACTATGGCGATAAGTTCATCACGCAGAAGGGTTTTGGGTGCATGGTGGAGGTGCTGCTGAAGGTGGCCAGCCAGAGCGCTACGATGAACGAGGTGCCGATGATACTGCGCTATGACCTGAAGCAGGGCGAGAGCAAGATGAATGTGCAGAAGACGATGAAGCAGACGCTGAAGCTGCTGCTGGATTTTAAGATGGGGAGGCTGAACCCGTGACATCTCCCCCCGCCCTCTCCAAGGGAGAGGGTGAAGTAGCGTAGGCGCGAGTTGACCACCCAGACTGGCGCAAGCGCCAGTCGTCCCCTCCTAAAAACAGCCCGCCCGGCTGAAGCCGTTCGGACGGGGAGGGGAGGTATTACCGGCCCTCATTATTCCTTTAATTGTAATTTTAGTGTAAATGATCAATACAGGGACTTCGAAGAAGGTAAATCTTTTTGTTCTGATGGCATGTGTGGTGCTGACGGTAGTGTTGTGCCCGAAGAAGCAGCTGTATTTTGACGAGCCATTCCAGATCATGTGTAGTCATGGCATCACGCTGGGGAATGTGGACAAGTTCACCAACATGGGCACGTTCACCTCAGCCGACCTGAATAAGGAGAATACGTTTCATAATGTTTTTATGCTGGGGGCTGATAGTATACACTATGTGCTGCTGCATTATATGAACCTGGCATTTGGTAATGATCTGAGCGTGGATGTATATTTCTCGGTGTTCTGGGGTATACTTACGCTTATTGCTTTTTATGTACTGTGCCGGAAGATCATGGGGGACAGTATTTATACTTCGGTGGCGCTGGTGCCGTTCTTCACCGATATCCTGTTCCTTAACCAGACCTACAACATCAGGCATTATATCATGAGCCTGTTTGTGGCTATTATGTCGGGCATTTACTTTTTCAAGTACCTGTTTGACGAAAAGAGCTTTAAGAACCTGCTGTGGCTGGGTATATGGTGTGCGCTGGGCATTATCTCGCATTACTTCACCATTTACATCATTGTGGTGTACCCGGTGGCAATATTGCTTGAAGAGAAAGCGAAGTTCTTTACCAGCAAAAAGATGCTGGCGCTGGCGATACCGGTGGTGTTCCTGCTGGTGTATTTCCAGTTTCACTGGAACCCACTGCAGTCGAGCGACTACTACAACCACTACATAAAAAAGAACCAGATAAAGGTGGATCATAGTGTAAGCATCAAGGATGCTTTTTCGCTGTTCCTGAAAAGTGTAGCTGTGAACTTCCAGATATACTACCCTCTTTTCCGGGATGTGCTCCTGATGCGGATCGCCTGTTTTGCGCTTGTGATCTGGGTTTACCTGGCCGGCTTAGCGAGGTTGATACCTGAAAAAGCCGAGAAAAAGAAGTACCACCTGTTGTTTGCGCTGGGTATTTTCAGCAGTGTGTTTGTTACCGTGATGGCAGTGAAGACGAAAAACAATATGCTGTTCAGCTATCGATACTTTTTGTTCAGCATACCCTTCAGCGTATTGGTTATCGCCTATTTTATTAAGCGACTGTGTAATAACGGAAAGGCGAACATAATACTTAACGTTCTGATAGTCGCAGTGCTGGTAGGTTCAGGCTTTTATAAATTTATTGCGGCTCACAGGGGGAATCATGATAATGGACTGGAATGCAATCAACTGGTGGCGATGCACGAAATAGTGAATAAGGGCCTGCACAAAATGGATGTTCCGAGAACGGTGGACGCGGTGTTCATTAACTCGGTTCTGCCCCGCAACTATAACATGACCTATACCTTGCAGACGCAGACGGACAGCGCGACGCTGTATGACAATGAGGCCCATGTGGTGGAAAAATATCGTTTCCTTGATAACGGGCTGATAGTATTGTTTTAATTTCGCGGCGGAATACAATTTTGCTATAAATATAATTTCAGCATAAGCGATTTGAGTATAGTGTAGGGCGCGAGCCAACCACCCCAGACCTGCGCC
>CAINOM010000209.1 GCA_903851455.1 uncultured Bacteroidota bacterium
ATTACCCCATCAGCAAGAAAAAGATAAGCCCGCTCTGACGGATGTTTGCGCAAGTAGATCACAATAATTTTTGTGAGCACTGCTGTAAGGAGCGCGCCGATCAGTCTTGACGGTGATGGATATCTCGTATACTGAAGCAGGCTCAAACCCACAAAGAGAAGCAAGGTAATATTGATGAGCCGGTAACTGTTTCTGAGGCCTACTTTGTTGGGAAGTGTGTTTATATGATTGCTAATGTCCGCCCGGATATCGCGTATATCGAATATAACACAGAGCGTAAAAATAAAGAAAAGCCGTATTAGTATTTCTGCGGGATAGCTACTGATATTTTTGTGCCAGTATAGCATCGGCAATATCGAGGTCGCAGTCGTCCATACGCCTGCGAGCACTATAATCTTGAGCCAGCCGAAATCGCGCAGGCGCCGTTTGTTTTTGAAGGGCAGTAACGGCAAAAAATAGGCAAAGGCGAACAGGCTGAGTACAACAGAAGATAATTGCAACTGCGCCGGCAGGCGATACAAGCCGGCAACCGCCATGGCAAGGCCGTCGAAAAAAAGAAAGAAATACCAGGGGCGAAAGGATCGTTTTGCCGGATCACCGGTGTTGGACCTGCGAATGATGCGCGGCGTGTTGTATACCAGCAGCGAGCTTCCCAGCACAAGGACGTGCAATGAGCTAAACAGGCTTGGCGAATGGGCCAGGATAAGGCGCTCAGTGGCCATGCACAGGCCCAGGGCACAAAGAGCTGTGAACACGCTAGTGTACAGGACAAGATCGGCAAAACGTGTCAGCGCTTTCACATGACAAAAGTAAACTCCATATTAATACTCCGGCACATTATGTTTTGATGGCAGGGAGAATTACTACCTTTATCAAAGGCTACCCCTGCATGAAAACGATCACACGCACCATATGGCTACTATCGCTGGTAAGCCTGTTCACAGATGTGTCCAGTGAAATGCTGTATCCTGTTATTCCCATTTACCTGAAGAGTATCAATTTCTCTATATTCCTGATCGGCATTCTGGAAGGGCTTGCCGAGGCGACGGCTGGTATCAGTAAGGGATATTTCGGGAAGATGTCTGATAACACCGGGGAACGGCTGCCGTTTGTGAGGCTGGGCTACTCATTGAGTGCACTGTCCAAACCGATGATGGCGTTGTTCACGTTCCCGGCATGGATCTTCTCGGCAAGATCGCTGGACCGGCTGGGCAAGGGTATCAGGACAGGAGCAAGGGATGCCATGCTCTCCGACGAGGCAACTCCGCAAACAAAAGGAAAGGTATTTGGTTTTCACAGGGGTATGGATACGCTGGGCGCTGTTATTGGTCCCGCGGTAGCGCTTTTGTTTCTCCATTTATATCCGGGTAAGTATCGAATGCTCTTTTATATTGCCTTTGTGCCCGGCGTTGTATCTATCCTGTTTACGTTCTTCGTGAAAGACAAGAGGACAGAACCTAAGGCCAGCAAAATAAAGACGCACTTCCTTGATTTTATTAAATACTGGAAGACAAGCCCGGCCGAATACCGTAAACTCGTAACCGGCCTGTTGTTGTTTGCCTTGTTCAACAGCTCAGACATGTTCCTGATCCTGAAAATAAAGGCAAATGGATTCAGTGATACGGATGCCATAGGGGTGTATATCTTCTACAACCTGGTATATGCTGCATTCTCCTTTCCACTCGGGAAGCTGGGCGATAGAATAGGGCTCAAAAAAGTATTTATACTGGGACTTGCGGTCTTCGCTATCGTTTACCTCGGCATGGGCGTTGGCAACAACCTTTACCTGTTCTTCGTTTTATTTTTCATCTATGGCATATATGCGGCAGCCACAGACGGAATCAGTAAAGCATGGATATCTAATATTACCGATAAAAGCGATACCGCCACCGCTATTGGTACCTATACCGGCTTTCAAAGCATCTGTACACTGGTCGCCAGTAGTCTTGCCGGATTCGTATGGTACGCTTTTGGCGCCACCACATTATTTCTTTCTACAGGCGTATTCACACTGGTGCTCATTGCCTACTTCGTGGTTGCTGTAAGAAAAACTATCTGACCGGAAAAGCGGCACAATAATTGCGGCAATTGTGCGTTGTAGTTTAGTTCCTTTAACCCTAAACTCTATATTATGAAAAAGACTTTTTTTGTCCTGATATTTATCTATATCGTTGTCGTGACCATAGTTCTCGCCTCGTAGGACTTGCAGTTCGCTTTTTTTCTTAATGTTTTATAGCTTTGGTGTAGAAAAACAGCAAGTATGCCTTCCTCTACCAGATCATTGCCCATCTTCCTGGCTTTTTTTGCTGCCTGCTTTTTTATAACAAATATTTCCTGCAACCGGATCAGTAAATGCAGTTCCGGAACCTGCGTGAACGGCGGCGTTTGCGACGCAGGGAAGTGCATTTGTCCAACAGGATATACGGGTAATAACTGCGAGACTATTTCGCGGAATGCTTTTCTCGGCAACTGGACGGCGTTCAAAAAAGACAGCGTGTTCCTGGCAGAGCCCTACCCGGTGAGTATATCTCAAGGCAAACCTGCAGCAAACGACATCACGATCTCCAATCTATTGAATGCGTTCACTACCCCTATTAATGGTTATGTAGTCAACGACAGCCTGTTCATTCCCTACCAGGAACTACAGGGCTATTCTATAAGAGGAAGCGGCGCCTTACAGGCAAATCATACCATCGTGGTCAGCTATGTCGAAACTACACTCCTCAGTAATTTATTTATCGCAGGAGTGATCACCCTTCATTAATAGTTCCCGTGTCTAAAGCGGTATGTTTCCGTGCTTGCGCTTCGGCATTTTTACCACTTTGTGCTCCAGCATTTTAAATCCGCGAATGAGCTTACTGCGCGTTTCATCGGGCATGATCACTTCGTCTATAAATCCGCGTGCGGCAGCGCCATATGGGTTTGCGAACTTCTCGATATATTCGGCCTCTTTTTCTTTCAATTTGGCCTCATGATCAGCCGCAGTAGAAATTTCTTTTTTGAAGATGATCTCCGCGGCACCCTTGGCTCCCATTACCGCTATCTCGGCTGTAGGCCAGGCGAAGTTGAGGTCGGCGCCTATGTGCTTTGAATTCATCACGTCATATGCACCACCATATGCCTTGCGTGTGATCACAGTAACCTTTGGCACTGTGGCTTCGCTAAGTGCATAAAGCAGCTTTGCTCCATTAATAATAATGCCATTCCACTCCTGGTCCGTACCAGGCAGGAAGCCGGGCACATCTACCAGCACCAGCAACGGAATATTGAACGCATCGCAGAAGCGCACAAAGCGCGCGCCTTTCTTGCTTGAATTAATATCCAGCACCCCGGCTAGATAGGATGGCTGGTTGGCCACTACGCCTATGCTGCGGCCACCTATACGGGCAAAGCCAACAACAATATTTTCAGCATATTCCTTATGTACTTCGAGGAATGAATCTGCATCCGCCACTTCAGCTATTACTTCTTTAATATCGTATGGCTGATTGGGATTTGCAGGAATAATATTATTCAGTCCGGGCCTTGACTCATCTGCGGATTCGTACTCGTAAACGGGTGCATCTTCTTCGCAGTTTTGCGGCATGTAGCTGAGCAGCTTCTTGATATTCTCAATGCACTCCAGTTCATTGGCGCAGGCAAAATGGGTAACACCTGATTTTGATGCATGCGTATGTGCACCACCCAGCTCTTCGCTGGTCACATTTTCGTGCGTCACTGTTTTCACTACGTTCGGCCCCGTGACAAACATGTAAGAGGTGTTCTCCACCATGAGGATAAAATCAGTGATGGCAGGAGAATACACTGCCCCACCTGCGCACGGACCCATGATGGCTGATATCTGCGGGATAACTCCGGAAGACTTCACGTTTCGGTAAAATATATCGGCATAGCCGCCGAGCGATACCACACCTTCCTGTATGCGCGCACCGCCGCTGTCATTAAGCCCTATTACCGGTGCACCGTTCTGGATCGCCAGGTCCATTATCTTTACTATCTTCTCTGCATGTGTTTCTGAAAGACTGCCTCCGAACACCGTAAAATCCTGCGAGAACACATAGGTAAGCCTTCCATTTATGGTGCCATAGCCGGTAACCACGCCATCACCGAGGTACACCTCATTCTCCATACCGAAGTCGCGGCTGCGATGGGTAACGAGCTTGCCTATTTCTTCAAAAGAGCCTTCATCAAGCAGTAACTGCAGGCGCTCACGTGCGGTGAGCTTTCCTTTTTTATGCTGGTCTGCAATGCGCTTATCACCACCGCCCTTAAGCGCATCATTCATCTTTTGTTTTAATACCGCTATTTTGTCCATAATGGGACAAACTTAGAGAAAAATTGCGGAACTGCTAACCGGGAAAAAACATATAAAAGGATATGGAATAACCACCGGCGGAATTCTGCACAGCAGAAAGCTTACAGCCATCTATTTACTCAGCATGCCTTCTATGCCGTCGTCCATGGTAGTGCCGGACACTAATGCAGCAGCCATTATTGCCATTTCCACCATTTTACCATGTTTCGTGTCCCAATAGTACCCATCTTTAAAAGATACTTTGATCACACTTATTGCCGGATCGTCAACGCCCTCGGTAAACCATATCTTAGCAATGGGATTCCATAGCTCCCTGATCTTCTCCTTGTCGGAAGAAATAGTGGCCTCTCCATGCAACAGCATAAATTTCTCCGTACCTTCTGCAAACACGAGGTCTACGCTGCTCTCCGAATGTATCGACTTATTCTTACAACTGTTCTTGTCAGACAGGAACCAGATATTACCGTCGTCGTCCACTTTCTGTGACGACATGGGCCGGGCTTCCATTTTACCCTTGTCGTATGTGCAGAACATGCAGGTTTTAATAGACTGCGAAAGCTCTTTTATTTTTGCTACGGCTTCTGAACTACTAAGGTCTTTTACGTCTCCCATAAAGTGTTTTTTGTATCCACAGGTATTAAAACCGTGCCACATAATTTCACAATTTATGCGCAACAGCCATAGCGCATTTGTGGTAAATTGCGTCATACAATAAGCAACTCACCATGAAACGAACCTTGTTACTGCTTGCTTTGATAATTTCTTCTGGTATTGTCCGGGCACAAATAGAGCACTACAGCGCGGATGATATTATACACCGTTGTTCCTCTAAAGACACACTTTACATAGTGAATTTCTGGGCTACATGGTGTGCGCCCTGCGTAGCCGAGCTGCCGGAATTCAACAAACTGAAAGACAGGTATGCCGGGGCACCCGTAAAAGTACTGCTGGTGAGCCTTGATTTCAAAGCCGATAATAGTTTTAAACTCGAAGGCTTTATCAAGAGAAAGAATATGACACCCGAAGTGGCATGGCTCTCAGATACTGACCCCAACGTATTCCTGCCTAAAATAGACAAGTCGTGGGAAGGATCTATACCAGCTACGGTGATCGTACACCCGGGCAAGCAATTCAAAAAGTTTATTGAAGGCTCCGTCACCGAACGCGAGATAACCAGTATTGTGGACAAAGTGCTGAGAGATTAAAGTTTAATGCGGTCAGAAAATACCGGGTGATGGGGCGATGCTGCTTCACGGGCATTAAGTTCTTTCGATTATTCGCGGCACGCGGTATCATCGCTTTATTGGGTTAATTCACTGTTGTTTTTGCAACTTCACTTTCTTTTCGCATTTCGCTTTTTACTTTTGCCGCTGGATGTCATACCTGAGTTCATACAAACGCCTGAACAGGCTCATACTGGATGAGAGCTTTGAACCGCTCATCAGCTGGGGGCTTCGTATGGCGCTTTCCGGCACACTGCCTATCATATGGGGCCTTGTTACCGGCAGACTGAACGACGCGGTATGGATAACACTTACTGCCGAAGCCATATCATGGGTGGAGATGAAAGGGTCTTTTGCCTGGCGGGTGCGGACATTGCTGACGGGCGCTGCACTGGCTATCGACTTCGCCTTACTGGGCACGCTCACTGGTTTTAATGTTTGGCTAAGCGTAGGGGCCATGTTCATAGTAGGTTACCTGGCCACGTTGTTGAAAAACATTGGGGACCGTGCGAGCGGCCTTGCTATATGCGTTTACCTGCTGTTCATCATTTGCAACGCCTACCCCGAGAGGAATTTTGCAGATATAAAGCATAGGCTCATTCTCATAGCCATAGGTGCATTGTGGCCGGTGCTCGTAGGCATATTTATTTCATTGCTCACACCCGCGGAGGAGCCGTTCAGGCGGCAAATAGCGCTGATATGGCGGGCAATAGGCGAGCTGATAGAGACCATCTCCAAGAGCGGC
>CAINOM010000210.1 GCA_903851455.1 uncultured Bacteroidota bacterium
AGGTAACGGGGAAATACTGCAGTCCGAAATGCACACCGGCCATATTCACACCCAGGTTTGGCTGGTGGAAATCGGCATCAGAGATGTGGGTGAAATTTGCGCCAAACTGCATGAGCCAATGCTGGTCGATATGAAAGCGAACATCGGTCATAAAAATAGCGAAGTCGTTAAGGTGGCTGCCAATAGCATTGTTCAACGTGTCGAATGGCGCGCTTGCCTGGTATTTCCTCGTTACATAGCCCAGCCCGTCGCCAAAACGGAAGGTCCATTCTACATTTTTACGGCGTATGAGCGGCACCTGGAGGTTAGGATATATCCCCACGCAATTGCCAAATACCTGGTTCAGTCCATAATCTGTATAGGTGATACCTACACCAATCAACGGATATTTCCGTCTCTGTTGCCAGTCCTTTTTGCCATAAGTCTGCCAGATGAAATTAAGATCGAGGGCAGATGATACCGAGGGGATCGGCGCTGTGAATTTGCGGGTATGCTTTACTATCCTGCCCACCATCATATTAGCTTCAACGCCAAATCCCTGCAAAGCCCCCTGCTCCTGGGCGACTGCCGGAAAAGCAATACAGCAACAAAATATCAGTACAAATAACCTGGGCATATAAGGCAGCAAAAATAGTGGGTATTTGCATATTTTCATCAATAGAAAAAGGTGTTTAACTTCCCTCTATCTTTGAGCAAACTACACAGGAATGAAATACCCTTTACTGCCGCTCCTTACACTTTTTATATTCACACTCCACGCCTCTGCCCAAAACCAGGTGCAGTTCAGCGATATCAAAGCCGGCATGCACGACAAATGGGTAGAATATGAAGCAGTAAGGGTCGCCAATCAGCGGGCAACAAATCTGCACTGGCTGGCGGAGTACAAAAAAGCTACGATCATCTCCCATAAGTGGATGATCATAACCGAAGGTGACGAACCGATTTGCCGGGTCATCCACGTTGAGCTATACTGCGAAAAGCCCGGCGGCTTCTGCGAGATGGCTGACTTCACGTTTAAACAAAAATACAGAGATGGCCGATACATCGACAAACTCACATTCGTGGATGCCGGTCAGTTCCTTCATGTAGACTGCGAATAGGCTCACCCCTCATTCAGTTTCATCCCATAGTAGACATGATTGCACTCTACTCCATCAAAATCTGCCACACCCGGCAAGTGCGCCCATTTCTGAAATCCGAACTTCTCCACCAGCTTCACACTGGCCGCATTCTTATCGAGGATTATGGCAATGGCCGTTTTGTAGTGCAATTGCCGCGCGGCGTTAATACCATGCAGCAGTAATTGCGAACCGATGCCCATTTTCTTATAGTCGTTGTGAACGAAATAGCTGATCTCTACTGTATAGCGCAGCGCGCCCCTGCCCGCACGGTAAGGACTTACACTAAGCCACCCTGCTACTGCATCGTCCACCAGGTATACAAATATGGGATACTTATCCGGCTGGTGTTCTGTAAACCAGCCTACACGGTCGTCCAGTTTCACACGCTCGGTAAACCCGGTCTGAAACTTAGCATCAATAGCCTGGTTATAAATCTCCGTTATGCTTTCGAGGTCTTTAAATTGAGCTATCCTGATCATGAACTAGTATTTTAAAATTCGATGCTAATGTGCAATATTGCCATTCCCGCTGCTGTGCATCAGGTTTATCAGTTCATTCCCTTTTTCGAATATACTGACCCAGGGCGATGTGCCGTCTTCTATATACCTCAATTGTTCCTGCGCAGCATGTATCCCTTTATTAGTGAGCAAATAGAACCGCACGCAACCGCCTTCACACAGCTCAGTAGCGGTGACCCGTATAGTCCTGTACACGTAGCTTTGAGCCGCGGTGACAAATTCCACCGCCACCTCTCCAACAGCTGGTGTTTTGCCACCACCAATCTTATTACCACCGTTGCTGAAATACATATTTGCCGCGCCGGTAATGTAGGCGGTAAGGGTTACGATCACATCACCAATATGGCAATCCATCACCAGGCCATAGACGAGGGTCTCGTCATCAGGTATTGCCAGTTTCAGTTGCGCAGGTGTCACTTGTATTGCGACCGTTCTTAGATTTTCGTAAGCGTTTTCATCAGCTATTTCACGTTTCATTTCGGCCTTTGCCTTCTTACCCGCCCTGCTATTAACTACGAAATAGACGATAATCCCCGCCTGCAGTAATATGGCTACTATGTATAAAATTTTCTCCTGGCCCATTTGTATCTTAACGCTTAATTTATCGGCTGATCTTATTTATTTCAAGCAACAGTTTTGCAGGAATAGGCCGGCAGTGACAATGCTTCGCATGTTCCTGGTGCCACGCTATCCGCTGAGCAAGTGTGGCGTTCCTGGGCATAGGATGTGTTTCGTGCCATTCCTTGTTTATCTTATTTGCAGCTGCCTTCATCTCCTAATCGAATTTATGGTATTTGCCGATCAGGCAAAATACAACAATAGCGACGATGATGAGGATATAGTAAATAATATTGCTTCTCTTTTCGGGATCTATAGCGGTGGGCTTCAGTTCTGCAGGAGTGGGCTGGTCGCTATCAAGGTATCCCCGCTGCTGAATGGTATGCATGTCTGCCAACAGCTTTGCGCCATGCACACGCTCCCACTCCATGTACTTTTCTAACGAACCCTGCAGTTTTAAGTGCCTGCCTTTTTCAGTGAGTATGTACCCCACTCCGTCCCGGTTCACGTGAAACTCATTTTCGGTCAGGAATTGCGCGATGTTCTTCGAAGTCTGTACTGCAAACGGCTGAAAATCGCTGTCGGCATTAATGATGGCCCGCTTCAGCAGTTCCGGTTTTTCTTTTTCAAGGTACCCATACATCGCAATGCCGAGGCTATTCAGATCATCGAAAGCGTGGGTGGGAACAAACATATCCAGCACTTCAATTTCAAATGGGGTCAAACTCAGTTTCATAGAGTACTATTTAGGAAACAAAAATACATTTTCGTGCGAGCTATACTAATGGCTGTGCATTAGCCCTAATTTATTAATTTCATGCCGTGAAGCATTTAATTACTTTACTGCTGTTATTGTTACCGGTATTATCCCGGGCACAAAGCAAGCAGGATACCATAGTTGTCGTCCCCGTAAAAATGGCGGCGCCAGCCAACGGGCTCAGGATCGGTACCATAACCTCCGGCAATAATGCTACTGAGACACATTGTGACTACGAAGAAATAGTGACCGAGCTGAAAGACAAAGCCAGGGCCATGGGTGGCAATGTGGTAAAGATCACCGAACTCGCGCCACCGGCATTTGTAGGGAAATGTTATAAGGCAAAAGCAACAGTATATGCCGCTCCCGGCTATCGTGATTCCGTAAAAAAACAGATAAACAGTCGCCAGGCGGAAGTAATGCAGGCGGGCCCACATGCCACACTGCTTATCTACCGACTCAAAGACACCATCACCATGGCAGGGTCTTATTACGTGCACCTGGGCGACTCGGTGATAAGCGAGACAAGGAGCAGATCCGGAGATTCTGTGAGCATATACAAGACTGGTGTAGTTGGTCTCTGGGCGAAGAAGGGAGGCAGGCGGGATATCAAAATTGATATCAGAGCCGGCGAAACATACTACATTCGTTGCGGAATAGTAAGAGATGGCATCAAATTGGTACCGGTGCTGGAACAGGTGGACAAAGCAATAGGTGCAGCAGAGTATAAGGACAAGGTAAATCATAAGAGAGAAGCAGGTTTAAGGTATATGCAGGAAGTGCATTGAGCCTGGTGACGATGACGCAGGTCAGTTTTTGAGAAACATCTATAAATTTATACAATGGCAAATAGCAAAGCAGGTAATATCATTAAAAAAAGTCTCCTCGGATTGTTAGCGATCCTGCTTGTTATCCAGTTTATCCATCCGGCGAAAAACGCCAGCGCAGCGATAACTGCTCAGGACATCAGCACCATGTATACCGAGA
>CAINOM010000211.1 GCA_903851455.1 uncultured Bacteroidota bacterium
AACTGATGGTGGTGGGATGCACTAACGAATTCAGTTTTTGCAGCTTTTCCGGATTGCGGAATATGATCGCAGATACTTTGGTCCTGTCCAGTTTTCTGTTGATGTATACGTCATTCCCCAGCAGGCTAGAGATGTTTTGCACCAGCGTAAGGTCATTTTCCATGAGGTAACGGGCAGTGTCGTCGGCGTTAAAGACAGGTATGCCGAGTGTGCTGAACACCCGGCATACAACTGATTTTCCGGAGCCAATGCCCCCTGTGATACCTACTTTCAACATAGGCTTGATAGATTGCACTGCAAACAAAACCGGCAAATACTACAGCTCTGCCAACCGCGATCGCGGACACAATATTTACTGCTCTCTTTCGGTGTTATTTTGTTGTAGCGGTTGTAGTAACACCTGCTGCTGCGTCTGCTTTCTTACGTGCGGCCATTGTCATCTCCATAGAAACCGCTGAGCGGTCAATGGTCATGAATGTGCTGCGGCTGATCTCAATCTGCAGCGTGCCGTCATCGTTGGCCTTGTTGATACGGCCATGTATGCCCGCTGTAGTTACGATCTGCTCACCGGAGTTCATGCTGTCGGCAAATTTCTTTTGATCTTTAGCGCGTTTTGCCTGCGGGCGTATCATGAAGAAATACATCACTACAAACATACCCACCATCAGGAATAAAGGTCCTGACCCTCCGGCTCCTCCGAAAAGACCGCCTCCGGCGGCTTGTAACATTACTGGATTTAATTGCATTTTTTTGAAAGTTATTGTTAGGAAAAATTGTTTACACTATCGTTTTGGTTTTTACTTACCAGGGGCAATGTCGGATTTGATGAACAGCATCTGCACGCCACGTATCGTATTGGTATGTATCGAGACAGTCTTCTCCTGGTGACCCGATTTTCCTGCTGAATTAAAAGTCACCTTCATGATGCCGGTCTTCCCTGGCTCTACCGGGTCATGCGGGTAGCTGGGTACGGTACAGCCGCAGGAGCCGATGGC
This sequence comes from uncultured Bacteroidota bacterium, assembly GCA_903851455.1. GTDB lineage: Bacteria > Bacteroidota > Bacteroidia > Chitinophagales > Chitinophagaceae > Nemorincola. The sequence continues at coordinate 996 of CAINOM010000211.1, forward strand.
GGAGTTAATGATAAGCGGTGTTTTGCCGTTGTTGGTAAAGGAGAATTCATATTCTACTATCTCGCGCTCATGGATCGTTCCGAAATCATGTACGGTGTCTTTGAAGTCCATAGTTGGCTTGCGGGCCGCAGCCACTGTATCCATACCATTCGCGGTAGCAGGATTGTTTACGAGTGTTATGGGCAGCTGTCCGGCAGGCGCCTTGGCATTCTTCTGATTATTGCAGGCCGCAAGCGCAACCAACGAAATAATAAGTAACCGTTTCATCTTGCTTTGTTTGTAGTTAGTAGCTAATAGTCTGGTATTAACGTCTCCAATTCTCAAATTACGACCGTTCTGTCTTTTTTATTTTGTCCTCTTTCTGAAGGTCCTTAAGTATATTATCCAGTACGCCATTTACGAACTGGCCGCTCTGCGGTGTACTGTACTGCTTGGCGATGTCTATGTATTCATTGATCGTCACCTTGGTGGGGATGGTAGGGAAGTATAAGAACTCACATACGCCCATACGCAGCAACAGCAGGTCTATTAGTGCTACACGATCCTTGTCCCAGTTTTTCAGTTTTGGCTCTATCAGTTCCATGCAGTAGAGCTCTTTATCCACTACCGTAGTAAGCAGATCATGCGCGTACTCTTTTTTCTCACCGGATAACAGGTTCAGGAAGTTGACTTTGGAATTGCCGTTGAAGAAATTCTGCATCAGCATTCCGATCAGTTCACTATCATCTTCCCATCCCGGCAGCTCATCCATGAAGTGACTCATAAGCCCCTCGCTCGTAAGTATTTGCTTTTCCCAAATAAACCTGATAATGTCCTTATCTTCAGCCGGTGTATGTGTCTTTGCTGCAATATAGTTTGCGTACTCCTCGGTTTTGTCCAGCAGATGGTAAATTTTCTTTATCCAGTCTTCATCAACGAAACGTTCCAGCTTGCCTTTCTTTATCTTTTCAGCCAGTGAGGCGTTGGTCAGCAATTTCGTCACAAACTCGTTTTCAGCAATGCTGGTGTTTACATTCTGGTCTTCGGCTACTTTCAGGTACCTGTTAGACCGTTGTGTTGCATCGGTCTCTGCATATTGCGCAATGCGTAGGGTATAGAGTACGGATACGGTGAAAATGTCTAATACATGATCCAGTTTTTCATTCAGCATCCTCGCTGCAATTTCCTTATTCCCCTGGGCTCCATCGCTAAGTGTGGCAAGCGAATACAATGTCTGCATTACTTTAACCCGGATATTCCTACGGCTGATCATTGTGTAAAGAACCTTTTTAGAGGCGCAAAGGTAAGGGTTTTACGTGTAAAAGTTAGCAATATTGTAAGTGCGCTCAGATACTGTTGCTCATAGCCTGGTGTCAGTCCAGCGGCTATCACCGCAGCATTCTGGCTACATAGGCACGCTATGATATTGTTGCTTGACAGAACAACTATCTTCGCCATTTCTTAGCCATAAAGTATCACACTGGCTTGCGGCTGAGCTATCTCCCGCTGTTCGTACCGACCAAAGATTGTATAGCGTGTCGCGGCCCTTTCCATGACATTGGCACACATAATCCAGCTGTCTGTTGCACGAACTAAAATAAACGGTACTTAGCAAGAGCAGGCTGATGATTAATGCGCATTTCATGAAAATAAAAATACATACTTTCCCTCGGAACTGCAAACGAGGTGCGCAGGGAGAAAAGAAAATGCCCCGCTGCGATTTGCAACGGGGCATTAATTATTGAAGAACAGTTGCAACCGAACTGTAAAATCGCTGATTAGTTATCGTAGCCCTGCTGATTACGGTAGATGTCGTAGCCTTTGTCTTCGTAGCTTGTGTACACCACGCAGTAATGGCCGAGCAGTGCAAGTGCCCACGCCGCTGTAGTCCATGCCGGCCAGGGGTAAGCCCAGTGCCCGTTCTTCGGATCATACATCATCCAGCATAGTGCAGTACCTATAGCGAATATAACGCAATGCAATACGAGCATCGATATTTGTTTACCTGTTGGTTTTATTTTTTTAGGCATTTGGTCTACGTTTAAGTTGCGCAAAGATAATGAGCCGCGTTGACAAAATAAAGGGGAAATTATTTTTCGTTAAAACGTCTTATATTTATCCCGTTTTATAGTTAAACAATTTAGAAAACACCGGGGGAATTAAACTTTTATCCCTGCAACTGCTCAAACAATAAAAGCAATATGAAGATCCTTAGAAAACTAATGCTCGCACTTCTTATCACCGTCACTTTCGCATCATGTATCGTTGTTGTGCCGCACCGCCACTGGCATCGCGCTCATCGCTGGCATGGGTATTACCGTTAAGGAGCAGCATATTTACTAAATATTGAACCCGGTGGCGCCAGTTGCCGGGTTTCCTTATTGTGTTTTTAGCATTTTGTAGTATATCAGTTTCCGGTATTAATCATATATTTACACTTAGTTTCCGGAACGATCAGATAAATGCACATCAAACAATTAATTATGACGAGAACATGTAAGCAGGTACTAACTATTCTGTCTCTTACCTTGTTTTTCACCTTTGGCCTTCCTCCTGCAAAAGTTAATGCCCAGTATGATGCCTATGTATCTTACAACGATTTTTACCAGGATCTTGCCCCATATGGTCAGTGGATAGACGATCCGCAATATGGCTATGTGTGGTCTCCTAATCAGGATGGGGGTTTCAGGCCCTATTATACTAACGGCCACTGGGTTATGACCGAGTACGGCAACACCTGGGTATCTGATTATCCGTGGGGATGGGCGTGCTTTCACTATGGTCGCTGGACATTTGACAACTACTATGGCTGGATATGGATACCCGGTACTACCTGGGGGCCTGCATGGGTGTGCTGGCGTTACGGTGAGGGCTACTACGGCTGGTCGCCACTGGGCCCGGGTTATGACCTGAACGGTTCGTTGGAGTATATGTGCCCGAACGACTGGTGGGTGTTCATACCTCCTCAGTATGTGTATAGCGGCAGTTATTATCGTTATTGGTACGGACCTCGCGGCAATAACAACATCGTGCATCATACCAGTATTGTAAACAATGTTTATACTGCTAATGGTGTACAGATCATCCCTGGCCCACATAAAAATGAGATAGAGAAAGTCACCGGTAAGCCAGTGCAGGTTTATGACCTGGCTAACGGACAGAGCCGGACCACTTCGGTGCATAACAATACCGTTAAGATGTTTCGCCCGGCAGAGATACGCCCGGCGGCCAATGTGAACGGCCAGCGCCCCGCACCACCAAATGTGGTAAGTGCACCGCAGCCTATAAAGACGCCACAGCCGGTAAATACCGCTCAGACATCTACGCCGCCCTTCAGGGAAGATATCCCCAAGACGGGAGCGCATAACGACGCAGTAGGTACCCACATCTCAGAAACAGCAGATCCGCAGCCTGTAAAGAAAAAGACGGACAGCAGGCCATATGAGTGGGATGTGAACCGTTCTGTGCCGCAGCCGCCAAAACAAGCTCCTGCACCGCCAGCTCCCGAGCCACGCTCGCAGCCCGCGCCGCAGCCCCGGTACAATCCGCAGCCGCAGCCTGCGCCGCGCCAGCAACCTCAGCCTCAGCCTCAGCAGCCACGCCCTCAGCCGCAACCACAGCCCGCACCAAGGCAGGCACCGGCGCCACAGGGTACCAGGAGATAGAAAATAATGTCAACGTATTATGCCTCCCGAAAATTTTCGGGAGGCATTTTTTGTGAAATGCCAGGGAAAGAGGTTCTATAGTTGTCCAGGCGCTGAGCAAATCAGTTTTTTTCATCCGGGACAGTCTTGTTGGTAACCATTTTCTACCTTTAGGTTGCAACTGTCATCTCATGCGTCTGTTCACCAATTACCTGTCTGCGATAATTTTGATCCTGCTGATCGCTGGTTGCACCTGGTCTCCGTATAATGCTACCAATAAGGTATACAGGAAGCAGGCGAAGACCTTTGCCGCGAGGCTGAAGGAGCAGCCTGATGTGGAAGCGAATGACAGTATAAAGGCTCCGGAATATTTTGTGGGTACTACCAATTTCACCATGCGTAAGCCCAATTTTGTAGTGATACATCATACTTCGCAGGAGAGCAGCGAGCAGACGCTTACGACGTTTACACTGCCGCGTACAGAAGTGAGCTCGCACTACCTGATAGGTAAGGATGGAACGGTGTACCACCTGCTAAACGACTACCTCCGGGCCCATCATGCGGGTTTGGGAAAGTGGGGTAATGTTACCGATATGAACTCCTGCTCGATAGGGATAGAGCTGGATAATAATGGCAAGGAACCGTTCACCGATCCGCAAATAGCAGGGCTGATCAGCCTGCTTTCAAAACCGAAGCAAACATACAATATACCCACCGCGAACTTCATTGGTCATGCCGACTTTGCACCAACGCGCAAGAGTGATCCGAGTGTGTTCTTTCCATGGAAGACACTGGCAGAGAAAGGATTTGGCCTGTGGTATGCCGATACACTCAAGTCTGCACCGGCGGGTTTCAACGCACGGGTGGCGTTACGCGTTATCGGCTACGACACGCGTGACACAACAGCGGCGATAAGGGCATTCAAACGCCACTTTATGCAGGACACCAGTCATCAACTGACGCCGATGGACCTTGATGTGCTCAGTGACCTTATGAATAATACCGTTTAGACATCTAATTGATGCAATTTTTATATAGCTCCCAGCCTGTGATTGATAGTACAGTATTTGCAGTAATATCTCTTACAATTTCA
>CAINOM010000212.1 GCA_903851455.1 uncultured Bacteroidota bacterium
AGCGACAAAGCCATATTGACCTCAGACAATCCGCGTAGTGAAGATCCCGAGCAGATACTGAACGACATGGAAGCCGGACTGACCCCACCGCAGAAAAGAAAAAGCCTGCGCATTACAGACCGCAAAGAAGCGATAAAAGTGGCCTGCACATTGGCGCAGGCCGGCGATATAATACTGGTAGCAGGCAAGGGCCACGAGACGTACCAGGAAGTAAAAGGAGTAAAGCATCATTTTGATGACAGGGAAGTATTAACGGAAGCTTTTGAAACATTAAATAAGTAAAAGGTGTGAAGCACCATTTTGAAGAGGGAAGTATTAACGGAAGCTTTTGAAACTTTAAATAAATAACGGTACATGCTGTACTATTTGTTCACATACCTGCGCGATTCCATCCACCTTACGGGGGCGGGGGTGTTCAATTACATCACGTTCCGCGTGGCGATGGCCATCATACTATCGCTGGTCATTTCCATGCTCATGGGCAAGCGGCTGATCGCATTTCTGCAGCGTAAGCAGATAGGCGAGACTGTCCGTGACCTGGGCCTGCAGGGCGAAGCACAGAAAAAAGGAACCCCAACTATGGGTGGGCTGATCATCATATCGGCTATACTTATACCCACGTTGCTGTTTGCACGCGTGCTCAATGTATACATCGTGCTTATGCTCGTCTCCACGGTATGGCTCGGCCTTGTTGGTTTCCTCGATGATTATATCAAGGTATTCAAAAAGAACAAAGAAGGACTTGCAGGGCGCTTCAAAGTAATGGGCCAGGTAGGGCTGGGCATTATCATAGGTGTCACCATGTACTACAACAACCATGTGGTCATCAGCAGAGAAGTAGGCCCGGGCAACAACGGCCTGCACAGCACTGCCGAAAAACTCGAAGCAGGACAATTCAGCAGGAAGGATGAAAATGGAAAAACGCAGGCATATGTTAATGTGAGAACAGCCACCACCACCATACCGTTCGTAAAGGGTCATGAATTCAGGTATGAAAAAATAGCGGAGATATTTGGCGAGAAATATGTTGAGTACACCACGCCGATCATTTACATACTGTTTGTCATCTTCATCATAGTAGCCGTTTCTAACGGCGCCAATATCACAGATGGTATTGATGGCCTGGCTACCGGTGTGTCTGCTATAATAGGCGTATGCCTTGGCGTCTTCGCCTATGTATCGGGTAACTACCTTTTTGCCGGCTATCTCAATATCATGGACATTCCAAACCTCGGCGAGCTCTCCATCTTCATTGGTGCATTTGTCGGGGCATGCGTCGGTTTCCTTTGGTACAATGCCTATCCGGCACAGGTCTTCATGGGCGACACAGGCAGCCTGGCGCTTGGCGGCATTATCGCATCGCTGGCCATTATTGTGCGCAAAGAGTTATTGATACCCATCATCTGCGGCATCTTCCTGGTGGAGAATATCTCTGTCGTATTGCAGGTGTGGTACTTCAAGCGCACCAAGAAGAAATATGGTGAAGGCAGGCGCATATTCAAGATGGCGCCGCTGCACCACCACTATCAGAAATTAGGATATCACGAATCGAAAATAGTAACGCGTTTCTGGATCATCGGGATTGTATTGGCGATCATGAGTATAGTAACATTAAAACTGCAATAGTGAGTACAGACACAAAACGCCTCGTAATACTCGGCGCCGCTGAAAGCGGTGTAGGCGCAGCCTTGCTCGGTAAGCAGCAGGGATGGGACGTGTTTGTCAGCGATGGCGGAACTATAAAAGAGACCTTCAAAAGGGAGTTGCAGGACAGTGGGATAGCATTTGAAGAAGGCACTCACACCAGTGATAAAATACTGAATGCAGTTTGCCTTGTAAAGAGCCCGGGCATCAGCGACAAAACACCGGTGATGAAACAGGTTCGGGCAGCAGGCATAGAGGTATGCAGTGAGATAGAGTTTGGCTACCGCTACAAGGGCGATAGTAAGATAATAGCTATCACCGGTAGCAATGGTAAAAGCACAACGACAAAGCTGACTTACACCATTCTGAAAAACGCAGACTATGATGTGGCAATGGTAGGCAACATAGGGTACAGTTTCGCCAGGCAGATTGCTGAGCGGCCGTGTAAGTGGTATGTAATGGAGATCAGCAGCTTTCAGCTCGATGATATCCACCAGTTCAGGCCAGATATTGCGGTGCTACTCAACATCACCCCCGACCACCTGGACCGGTACAATTATGTGTTTGAGAATTATGTAGCCTCAAAATTCAGAATAACAGAAAACCAAAAGGCAAATGACTACTTCATAGTAAACATAGATGACAAAGTAATTAAAGAATATATCGCAACCCATTCCATTCACGCTACTACAATAAACTTTACGATGAGCGATAACAACATTGGCAACGAAGGCGGTTATATCAGCAATGATCGTCTTCACATAGACTTCGACGGGGATTACCTCGATATGTCGATACACGACCTCTCCATAAAAGGGAGACACAATCAATACAACAGTATGGCAGCGGGAATATCAGCGCGTATAGCAGGCGTGAGAAAGGAAAAGTTGCGTGAGACATTCTCGGCCTTCGAAGGGTTGGAACACCGCCTTGAATTTGTGGCCACCGTACGCGGCGTGGATTTTATCAACGATAGCAAGGCAACAAATGTGAACTCGGTATGGTTCGCACTCGAAAGCATGAAAAAGCCGGTAGTGCTGATACTCGGCGGACAGGACAAAGGAAATGATTACAACGAAATAATGGACCTCGTGAAGGAAAAGGTACACGCAATCGTATGCATGGGTGTAGACAATACCCCTATTCATGCGGCATTCGATAATGTCGTGGAAGCAATGGTAGATACCAACAGTGCGGAAGCAGCAGTAAAGGCAGCCTACAGGCTTGCCCAGGGTAATGACGTGGTATTACTCTCCCCGGCTTGCGCCAGTTTCGATCTCTTCAAGAATTATGAAGACAGGGGTGCACAGTTTAAAGAAGCAGTGAAGAATTTATAGTTTTTGAATTTTGATGTTTAACTTTTGAATTTAGGAATGGCAGACCACATGAAACAATTGCTGACGAAGACGAAGGGCGACCAGGTTATCTGGGGCGTGGTCGTGCTGCTGTCTTTTATCAGCTTACTGGCGGTCTACAGTAGCACGGGATCGCTGGCTTACCGAATGGAGAAGAACTCGAGCTATTACCTCGTGAAGCAGGTAATGGTATTGGGCCTTGGCTTGCTCATTACTTACTGGGTCCATAAGATCAACTACACCAAGTTCGCCCGCATAGCAGTGATACTATATTTATTAAGCCTGCCGTTGCTGGTATACACTTTATTTTTCGGCACCAGCCTCAATGAAGGCTCACGCTGGATAAAGCTCCCGGTTATCAACCTTACGTTCCAGACTTCCGACCTTGCGAAACTCGCGCTCTTCATGTTCCTGGCACGCGTACTGAGCATGAAGCAGGACGTGATAAAAGACCTGAAAAAGGGATTTATACCGGTACTGTTACCCATGCTCTTTACCTGCGCACTGATAGCTCCAGCCAATCTGTCCACAGCATTGATGTTGGGCGCCACCTGCAGTATAGTATTCTTTATCGGCCGTGTACAGGTGAAGCACCTGTTGTTGCTTGGTGCTGTTGGTATAATAGGGATCTCAGTATTGTTTACTGTTTCCAAGCTCACGGGTTTCGGCAGGGCCAAGACCTGGCAGCAGCGTATAGAAGACTTCGCCGGTGGAAAAAAGAAGGACGGAAAAACAGAAGATGTATACCAGGTGCAGCAGGCCAAAATAGCGATCGCAAATGGTGGCATCGCAGGAAGGGGCCCTGGCAAAAGTTTGCAGAAGAACTTTTTGCCGCATCCATATTCGGATTTCATCTTCGCCATAATTGTTGAGGAATATGGACTGATAGGCGGCACAGTGGTGACGATGCTTTACCTGCTGTTCCTGTGGCGCAGCATACTCATATTCAAGCGGTGCCCCTTTGCATTCGGTGCGTTCCTTGCCGTGGGGTTGAGCATTACGCTTGTATTCCAGGCCATGCTGAACATGGCTGTGAATGTGCATCTCGTTCCGGTGACAGGGCTTACACTCCCGATGATCAGTATGGGGGGGTCTTCCATTTGGTTCACCAGCATCGCCATCGGTATAGTACTTAGTGTGAGCCGGTATGTAGATGAAATGGAAGGTGTAAAGAAGCCGGAAAGAAAGCCGAGGAAGAAAGTAACAGAACGGACTTTCGATGAACCGGCAGAAGATGCAAACGAAGAAGAAACAGAACAGGCCGCAACAGAGCAAATAGCCGTAGCAGCGCTGGAAGGAAATAAAAGCAAAAAAACAACAACAGGAAAATCGCCGGTACCGGCAGTATAATATGAGTGCATTACGTGTCATAATAGCAGGAGGAGGAACCGGCGGGCATATATTCCCCGCAGTAGCGGTGGGGCATGCGCTCCAGCGGCTGCGCCCCGGTACCGAATTGCTGTTTGTTGGCGCAAAGGGCAAAATGGAAATGGAAAAAGTGCCACAGGAAGGGTTCCAGATAATAGGATTGGATATCGCAGGATTTAACAGGGGCAGTATTTTAAAAAATCTCTCACTGCCCTTTAAATTGATCAAGAGCCGGATGCAGGCCAAAAGCATCATAAGACAGTTCAAACCGGGGATTATAGTTGGCGTAGGGGGATACGCCAGCTTCCCGGTTTTGAATACCGGCCAGGGTATGAACATCCCTACGCTGATACAGGAACAAAATTCTTTCGCAGGAAAGAGCAATAAAATATTGGGCAGAAAAGCAAAGGCAATATGTGTGGCTTACGAGAACATGGAGCAGTTCTTTCCCAAGGATAAAATAATAATAACGGGCAACCCGGTACGCAAAAGTATTTCGGATATGAAATGCTCAGGCAGCGAAGGAAAAGCTTACTTCGGGTTGCAGCAGGGCGTAAAGACAATACTGATAGTGGGGGGCAGCCTCGGCGCAAAATCAATAAATGAAAGCATAGATGCGCGGCTCGATGAACTGATGAAGGAAGATGTGCAGTTGATATGGCAAACAGGCAAGCCTTACTACGAGCAGGCTAAAGCACGTGCCGAAGGTTATAGCAGTAAAGTAAAAGTGCATGAATTTATAAAAGAAATGGATAAAGCTTATGCCGCAGCTGATATCGTGATTTCAAGAGCGGGAGCACTTGCGATTGCGGAGTTGTGCATAGCTGGTCGACCTGTAATATTTGTGCCTTACCCGCATGCGGCAGAGGATCATCAGACCAGCAATGCAATGGCCTTGGTGAAGCGGAACGCGGCAATACTGGTAAAAGACAATGAAGCGCCGACAGAACTGGTGAAGAAGCTGAAAGAGCTGTTAAAAGATGATGCGACACAACAGAGGATGTCCGTGAATCTTAAAAGCATGGCAATAAAAGATGCAGACGAACGAATAGCGCAGAAAGTGGTGGAACTAAGTAATTAACTGGTTAATAGGTTTTTTTGAATTTTGGCTTTTGAATTTTGAATTTGTAATGAACGTAAGGGAAATAAGAAGGGTATACTTCATAGGCATCGGTGGCATCGGCATGAGTGCGCTTGCGCGCTTCTTCCGTGAGCAGGGCGCTGTAGTAAGTGGCTATGATAAAACCGAAACCGACCTTACAAAGCAGCTGGCCGTTGAAGGAATGAGTGTACACTACACCGATGATGAGTCGCTGCTGGACAAAGACACCCAGCTGGTAGTCTATACTCCTGCCATTCCTAAAGATCACAAAGAGCTCAACTGGTATATCAATAATAAATTCCCCGTTTACAAGCGCAGCGATGTGTTGCAGTGGATCACGGAAGCTATGCATGCTGTTACAGTAGCGGGCACCCATGGCAAGACAACAATATCCACCATGACGGCCTACCTGCTACGTGAAACAGGTTATGGCTGCAATGCCTTCCTCGGCGGCATTTCAGTAAACTATGGTGGCAATTACTGGCACAGCGACAGAAATGTTGCCGTGGTTGAAGCAGATGAATACGACCGTAGCTTCCTGAAGCTGCGCCCGGATATAGCAGTGCTTACTTCTATGGATGCCGATCACCTGGATATTTATGGCACCGTGGAGGAAATGGAAGCCGCCTTTATTCAGTACACAAAAAATATCAAGCCCGGCGGCACACTGCTGGTAAAACATGGCCTGCACAGGGAAGCTGAGCTGCGCGGCACACACACACTTACGTACAGCCTGCAAAACGATGCTGCAGATGTTTACGCTGAGAATATAACCCAGAAAAATGGCGGCTATGTTTTCGATGTAAAAGGCGTGGATTGCGTACTGGAACAGATACACTTGCCGATTGGAGGTATGCACAATGTGGAGAATGCGGTAGCGGCTATAGCAGTTACGCAATTGCTGGGGATAGATGGCGCCGCGGTAAAGCGTGTGCTTCCCGGATTTAAAGGCGTAAAACGCCGCTTCGAATATGTAGTAAAGACCGACAAAATGGTGTACATCGACGACTACGCGCACCATCCGGAGGAACTCGCTGCACTTATAAAGAGTGCCAAACGTTTATTCCCCGGTCGTAAATGCGTGATCTGTTTTCAGCCGCATCTGTTCAGTCGCACGCGCGACCTGGTCGATGGTTTTGCAGCCAGCCTGGACATGGCCGATGAGGTATTGTTGCTCGACATTTATCCGGCAAGGGAATTGCCTATGGAAGGAGTGACATCAAAGATGATAGCAGACAAAATGGTCAATCGCGCGCATACCATTATGTCAAAAGACGCAGTGCTGGAATATGTAAAAGTTGCTCCGCTCAATATGTTTATTACGGCAGGAGCAGGAGACATTGACAAATTAGTAGAACCGGTCAAAAATATATTATTGCAGAAATAATGGCAGTGAAACGCAAAATATCAGTACGCAAAATATTGCAGGTGTTCCTTACCGTGGTGGTGAGTACAGGCTGCATTATTGCTATTGTGAGCGCTTCTAAGATCGAGGATCATAAGATGCTTGCTGGCGTGGCTGTGCACATTAAGAACGATAAGAAGTACCACTTCATAGAGGAAAAGGAGATCATGGACCTCGCCATCAACAACAGGAGTATTGATGTGATGAACACCCCTGTTGCCAATCTGGATATCAGGAGCATGGAGCAGGTGATCACAGCCGATCCATGGGTGGCCAATGCACAGGTGTTTATCGATAACGACCACATCCTGCACATGTACGTTACACAGCGTGTACCTGTTGTTCGGATCTTCGGGCAGGATAGCCGCAGCTATTACATGGACGCGACACTGAGCCTCATGCCGTTGTCTGAAAATTATGTTTACTATACTGCTGTAGTAACGAATGTACCGGAACTCAAAGACGACAGCACCGGCTGGGCGCTCAGAAGACAGATATTTAAGCTGGTGAGCACCATCCAGGCAGATACATTCTGGAGCGCGCAGATATCGCAGCTGATTGTCGATACGGCAGGCACATTCGAGCTCGTTCCTGTTTTAGGCGATCAGAGAATATTGTTTGGCGACACATCGGGTATGAACGACAAGTTCAGCAATCTATTTGTCTTCTATAAAAATGTGCTCAACCGCATAGGCTGGGATAAATATGAAACACTCGACCTCCGCTTCAGGGGCCAGGTAGTTGCATCGCCGGCAATTCCATACACCGGCCCCGTAGATAAGGCGGTATCAGCGATGAACTGGATAAACAGCATCGTGGAAACTGAAGCTAAAAATGATGCAAAAGATTCAACACGCACTGCCGATGCAAAAACAACCCATGTGCCGGTGGTAAAAGCAGCGCCGCAACAGACCGGCAAAGTTGTACCAAAAACAAAACCGCAGCCAAAACCGGCTGCGAAGGCCGCGCCGAAAAAAGTGGTAAAGCCACAGGCAAACAAGCCGCACCCGGCACCGAAAGCAAAATCAACGGATAACAAAAGCAATAAAGATAAAAATAAGAAACAGGCTTCACCCAAGTACGTGTATCCTGAAAAAAGCAATTAACAATTTTTAAAACCGCAGCAACATGAGCAAAAATGAACAGCCCATTATCGTAGGCTTAGATATTGGCACCACCAAGGTGGTAGCAATAGCCGGCAGAAAAAACGAGTTTGGTAAAGTCGAGATCCTTGGTTTTGGCCGTGCGGACTCCGCAGGTGTGAGCCATGGAGTGGTCATGAATATCGAGCAGTGTATCCGTTCGATAGAGCAGGCCATGGAGCGCTGCCTGCTCTCCAATCCCAACCTTCAGTTAAAAGAAGTGTACGTGGGTATCGCCGGTCAGCACATCAAAAGCCTGCAGACACGCGGTGACAGGGTGCGGGCAAATTCTGAAATAGAGATAAACAAGGAAGATATAGAAATGCTGGTGCGCGACCAGAACAAAACCTACATTCCGGCAGGCGACCAGATCATAGATATTGTTCCGCAGGATTTTACTGTGGACAATACTCCCGATGTGATCGACCCCATCGGTATGAGTGGCGTTAAGATCGGCGCCAACTTCCACATCATCACCGGCGACCGAAATGCTATACGCAACATTAAGCGTTGCGTCGACAAATCAGGTCTTACGACGCGCGACCTCGTCTTGCAGCCGTTGGCATCTGCTGCCGCGGTAATGAACGATGAAGACCTGGAAGCAGGTGTCGCAATCGTAGACATCGGTGGTGGTACTACCGATATGGCCGTATTCTATGATGGTATACTGAAGCACACTGCGGTAATACCTTATGCTGGTGTGAATATCACCAATGATATCCGCAACGGCCTAGGTGTATTGCGTGCGCAGGCAGAACAAATGAAAGTACAGTTCGGCACTGCCCTGGCTGATGAGGCCAACGCCAATGCTTATATCACAATACCCGGTCTGCGCGGATTGCCGCCCAAGGAAATATCTGTGAAGAACCTGGCGCACATCATACAGGCCCGCATGCAGGAGATACTCGATTACGTCATGTATCACCTCAAGCAAATTGATATGGACAAACGTCTTTGTGGTGGTATTATCCTCACAGGTGGCGGTGCACAGCTGAAGCACATCACACAGCTCACCGAGTTTGTTACCGGCATGGGCGCCCGCATAGGGTATCCTAACGAGCATCTTGCCGGCGGCCATACAGAAACTTTGATGAACCCGATGTATTCTACCTGTATCGGCCTCATCCTTCGCGGCTACCACGACTTTGAAAGCGGTAAGATGCGTTTCGCCACTACTGGCGGTAATGTTATCCATATATCCGAGCAGGAACTGAAGCCGCTGATGGATGAATTGGAAATACCAGTGCCGGAAACTGAGGAAAAAGCGCCGGAGGTATCGCCCGAAATAATGGCTGAGATAAACATACAGAAAGCACGAAAACGGAACGAGAACGTCAAGAAATTGTTTGACGGGCTCAAAGGCAAATTCATGAAGCTGTTCGAAGACGTGGAAGACCAGGAAATAAACTAAGAAACAACTAAAAATCCCATACAGTACTAAATAACATTGCCAATTCACAACTAACCTTTTACTAACTCACAAAACAACAGGATATGATACATTTTGAAATCCCCAAAAATCAGTCGTCCATAATCAAAGTGATTGGAGTGGGCGGCGGCGGAAGCAATGCCGTAAACTACATGCACAGCCTCGGCATAGACGGCGTGGACTTTGTGGTATGCAATACCGATTCACAGGCGCTGGCATTAAGCCCCGTTGCCAACAAGATACAACTCGGCCCGCATCTTACACAAGGGCTGGGAGCTGGTGCGAATCCGGAGATCGGCAAGCAGTCTTGCGAGGAGAGCCTCGAAGACGTGGCTAAGATACTCAAGGTGAATACCCGCATGGCGTTCATCACTGCAGGCATGGGCGGCGGCACTGGCACCGGTGGTGCACCTGTGGTGTCAAAGATTTGCCGCGACCTCGGCATACTCACCGTTGGTATCGTAACCACACCATTTACCTACGAGGGCCGCAAGCGTATGAAGCAGGCCCAGGATGGCATCGACAAAATGCGCGAGCATGTAGATACGATCCTTATTATCTCAAACGATAAACTGCGCCAGCAGTTTGGTAACCTGCCTTTTACACAGGCATTTGCCAAAGCCGATGATATCCTTGCAACCGCTGCAAAGTGTATCACCGACGTGATCACAACTACCGGCCAGATCAACGTTGACTTTGCGGACGTATGCACAGTAATGAAAAACGGCGGCGTTGCCATTCTCGGCAGCGCATCTGCAACCGGCGAGAACCGTGCGACGCAGGCTGTAGAAGAAGCGCTGAATTCTCCGTTGCTCAATGACAGCGACATTAGCGGCGCTAAATGGTTGCTGCTCAATATCACATCAGCCGCTGGCGAGTTCGAGCACACTATGGACGAAGCCGAAGCAATCCAGGCATATGTACAACAGCAGGCAGGCGATAACTGCGATGTGATACTCGGTATGGGCCATGACCCTAACCTGAAAGAGCGCATCGCTGTAACAGTAATCGCTACCGGCTTCAACCACAAGGACATTAAAATAGAAATGCCGGCTAAGAACAACGAACCGGAAAAAATAGTAGTAAAGCTGGGGGATATTCAGCCCGCATCTGAACCGCGCCCAACAGATTCCTGGCCATACGCAAAACAAACCGTGAGCATGGAGCCGGTATTGGTTGAGGCTCCCATGGCTGTTAACCCGGTGACAGAAAACAAGCCAGCCGATGTGTATAAAATGCAGACCGATCATTTTTTACAGCTCGTAGAAGAAAAGACAGAGGTTACTGCTGAAACTCCCGCTCCGGCTTATGTGCCGGAAGAGAGAAAGGTTGAAGACATTCCGATGCAGATAATTATGAAAACTGCAGAGCCGGAGCAGGAAGCCCCGGCAATGAAGATCGGGCAACGGATATTGAGCGCTGACGAGATCGAAGAGAAAAGAAGGTTCGAAGAGCAAAAGAAAGCCCTCGAAGATCGCGCTGAGCGGCTCCGCCGGATGAGCTTTAATATTAAAGGCACCGAAAGCAGTGATGAAATGGAAGCCGTACCTGCTTATATGCGGAAGAATATGAAACTGGACAACCAGGCCGGATCATCGGATTCTTTTTACAGCGGTTACACGGTAGGTATGAATGACCAGCAAAACAATAAGCAGGCATCTATCCAGACGATCAACACTTTCCTCGACGGTAAAAAGCCGGATTGATAATATTCTGTTTGTTTTTTAAATACATCGCCCCTGTTTTCACAGGGGCGTTTCGTTGTGAGTTACATAAATATTGCTATGTAAGTCATTGTTTTTGAGTTTCGTAAAACGATTCATTATCCATCGAATGCAGCATGAAAATTATAATGCGAGGTGTAAAACATTCACATATAGCTTTATTCATTGGGTTTGTTAAAAAAAAACAATAAATTTACTAACCTATTTGAAGGAAATGCTGTCTTTAGAAATGTGAAACCGTGCTTTTGGTGCGGCAGTGTTATCACTTTATGTAGGAAAACGGAGTAAAAAACGAATTTTTCATAGCCATATTCAGACGAATTATGAAACGCAACTGTTACTTATTTAGTATCATCACCTTTGTTACATTATTTTTTGGATTTACCCGGGCCTCTGCCCAGGTTTATGTCACAAGTTCCGACACGGTAAACTGTACAAATCCGTGCACCGTGCTTACTGCCCATTTGACAGGGGACACCCCCACTAATGCCGACGTTACCGTGGATGACTATTATGCTGACGTTACGCTACCGATCGGATTTACTTTCAATTTTTATGGTACTAATTACTGGAGTTGTCTTGCAGGCCCTAACGGAACGGTTTGTTTCGATACTGCACTTGTCGGTGCCTATGATGACTGGACGATCTCTGCACCCCTAGCCGGTAACCCCACCGTCTACAACTCTGTATGCGGTCCCTGGTGCGATATTTACATCCCTGCTGGGGGTACTATTACTTACTCTACCGATGGCGTAGCGCCTTTTAGGAAATTTGTGGCCACTTATTGCCATACAGCCATGTACTCGTGTACATCTGAATGGACGACGACACAGATAATATTATATGAGACCACTAATATAGTAGAGGTGCACGTTGGTCATAAGACCCACTGCGCATGGAACGGTGGTTACGCCATTATCGGTGTACAGAATGCTACCGGAACCGCTTCAACAGCTGCTCCCGGCCGCGACTATCCGTCTGTATATAACTGTACTGATGAAGCCTGGCGTTTTACGCCCACTGGTGGTGGTGCTTCTTACACCGTAACGTCTATCCCATATGCTCCCGTGCCTTATGCCTCGTCCAATATCTATTGGTACAATGAGGCCACCGGCGCATACCTTGGTACAGGCATGACGATGACCGTATGCCCAACCAGCTCTACATTATATCGTGCTGCAGCGCTTGGTTGTTCAGATAGCTCTTCGGGCTACTACTATGTTACCGCATCCGGTGGTGTAACTACAACTATTACCTCTACTAATCCAACAACTTGCGGTGCCTGCAATGGAACAATAACCCTCAGCGGATTGACTCCTGGTGACATCGACTCTCTGAAATACTCGATCGGCTCCAGTGGTGTTCCTGCGTATACAGTGTTAGTATCTGCTACAGGTACCATCACCATCACTGGTCTCTGCGCGGGCCTGTATGACAGCATCAAGGTTCGGGAGGGAACATGCTGGTCTCCGCCTCAAATGGCTACCCTCGTGAACCCCGGCATTTCCATGACCGCGACTTCCACCAATCCTACTTTCTGTGGGGCATGCAATGGCACCATCACATTGTCCGGGCTTTATGGGTCCACGACATTTGTCATAAATTACAATTTTAACGGTACCGCCCAACCGCCGGTCACCCTTACCAGCGGTGCAGGCGGCACTATTACACTCTCCGGTCTCTGTGCGGGAACATATGATAACATTGTCGCCGCAATAGCCTCGTCAGCAGGGGCTTGCGTTACGCCTCCTGTCGGGCCCATCACCCTTACTAATCCGCCTATTTCCATGACGGGTTCTACGACCAACACATCTTATTGTGGCGTGTGCGATGGAACGATGACGCTGACCGGCTTGTTTAATACAACTTCATACATCATCAATTATAGCTTTGGCGGCGTTCCGCAGCCTCCTGTTACCCTCACAAGTAACGGCGCAGGATCAATTACCATCACTGGCCTTTGCGCCGGGAATTACACAAACGTGACAGCTACGATCACTTCTTCCGCCGGTGCTTGTGTTACACCCGCTATCGGGCCGTTCACCATTACATCACCACCACCACCGCCACTTACTGTTTCCGGATTTGTTAACCCTACGCAGTGCGGCTATTGCGATGGTAGCATCACACTCAAGGCGATAACTCCGTTCTCTACCGATACGGTATTCTATTCGTTCAACGGAGGCGCCACAACATCGGTTACTATGATTGCCCAGGCAGATAGTGCCATTGTTTTGTCCGGGTTATGCGCTGGTAGTTATACCGGTTTCTCCGTAAAGATCGGTAGTTGCATATACACCGTGACTGGTGCGGCTACACTCACTACTATTCCTATCGTGGCACTTTTTGATAGCGCAATACATTTCGGTTGTCACGGCGACACGGTAACCTTTACCAACTCTTCAACAACCGCACCTGGAGCCAATTTATACTACATCTGGAAATTTGGCGATGGTACTTCGGATACAGTTAAAAATCCAACACACATTTATCCGCAGGGCAACTACACGGTGACGCTCATTGCCGACAACCATGTTTGTGCCGATAGTATGAAGCTGCCTCTTTCATTGATACATCCTCTGGTGGCATCTTTCATCGATACCCCGAGTATTATTTGTCAGGATCAGGCTGTGACGTTCACCAATACCAGCACCATTTCCGGTGGATACTGGGGGTGGTTCCAATGGTCATTTGGCACAGGTGCTACGGATACTAATAAGAACGCTACCTATACCTACCAAAACACAGGCACGTATACCGTGCAGCTCATCGCTACCGACTGGGTGCCATGTAGCGATACCATGACTGCGATCGTGCAGGTGGACACGATCAGTGGTATACAGGTAAAGCTCTCTGATACAGTCATTTGCCAGGGCGCTTACGTTACCTACACAGGTCTCTATGCATCGTTGGGCAACGTGGGCAACATCTGGGATTTCGGCGACGGCAGCCAGATCATAAACGAAAATCCTGTGGTACACGGATTTATCTTCCCTGGAAGCTTTACCATAACGGTTACTGCAAATTACAGAGCTTGCCAGGACATTACCACAACAAGAAATGTCGTAGTCATACCGCAGCCATACCTCAACCTGGGCGCAGATACATCAATTTGTAAAGGTAGCGAGGCGCTTATACTTTCAGATAATGTGAACAGCGCCGCGACTGGTGCGAGCTGGATGTGGAGCACCGGTCAGACAGGTTCGTCAATAGCAGTTACCGCACCCGGATATTACTATGCTACTGTGAACATCAACAATTGTTATGCTTCTGACACCGTATGGGTGCAGAACAACTGCTACATGGATATCCCTAATGTGTTTTCGCCTAATGGCGATGGTACAAACGATTATTTCTTCCCCCGCCAGTATCTCACAAAGGGATTGACTGAATTCTCAATGAATATTTACAACCGTTGGGGTCAGTTGATATTTACTACTACTACACTTGACGGAAGAGGTTGGGATGGTCGTTTCAACACAATTGACCAGCCGGAGGGCGTTTATGTTTATGTCATAGACGCTACGTTTAAAGACGGGCAAAAAGAGCACCACCAGGGAAATGTTACGTTGCTGAGATAAAGCTAAAGGTGTAGGTAAGATTTGTTAAATATACTTCCCATCCTGTTTTTGCAGGAATGGACGGCCTATATACTATTGTAGTGCCTAAACTTACACCCGATGAAGAAGTACATTCAGTTATTGTTGTTACCGGTTTTAGTATTCCTGGCTCATACCGGGTACGGGCAGATGGTGGGAGATAATGTGTTTCTCCAGGGAGCTTTTGTGGAGATCGGCATTGCGCCGAACGGAGGTTACGGAAGTACAACTCCCGCTCCTGCAGGTTATCACCCGTTCCTTGGCGGTACCATATTCACCTTTTACGATCCGTTGGCGGCAAGCACCACTACCAGTGGCAATTTTCTGGGTTTCGTTGCAGATTACGGTGCCGATGGATGGACCGTAGGCACACCACCTTACTTCGGTGATTTTTACCTGCCTGGCGATCCGCAGGAAGGGTGGGCCATAACCGTCGGTGGTGTTGAGTCAGACGCATACATCCCTATCTATGAGACTTCTCCTACTACTGGCTTCACAGGTGGCCTTTCCGGTACCAATGTTTCTTACAGCAATTCAGGCGGAGTGATAAAAGGCGTATGGCAGGGCAATGATGGCGCATTGGCTATCAGGCAAACAACAATTCTCGACACCAATAAACTGTATTTCACGGTAAATGTCGTGCTCACAAATACCGGCGCGTCCCCGCTTACAAATATTTACTACATAAGGACAGTGGATCCGGACAACGACGAGACCCGTTATTCGGGTGACTACACCACCGTTAATACGATTACTTATCAATTGCCTGATCCTACCAATCGTGTGCTGGTATCCACAACCGGCAACGACAATCATGCGGCATACCTTGGCCTTGGCACAAAAGACTGCCGTGCTAAATGTATGATCTTCGACGGTGGCCTTGCACCCGGATATACCCTCGATCAGATGTGGAATGAAACAACCAGTTATTTCTATGCGGTCGGTACGTCTTATACTTCAGATGTGGGCATAGCGCTCGATTTTAATATCGGCACTATTGCTCCCGGCGACAGCACCACTTTATCATATGCCTACATTCTCAACGCCACCTACATTGATAGTGCGCTGAATGCGACTGCCCTTACATTCACGGTAAATGGTGTCGTCCATGATTCAACCGATACGATCAATCTTTGCAGCTACCCGTATGATACAGTAGGTGTAGTTATCCAGGGAGGTGGATTTTATTCCTGGAACTGGGCTCCTGATTCCTTCCTTACCAATACATCAGGAACGTCGTCTACTATTCATTCTGATAGCGTCACTGGCACTATAACTTACACGATTACCGGTACGAACATAGCCGGCGGTTGCAATGATATCCATTACTATCTTACGCTGGAACATGGTACGTTTCCGGGACCTGTAACCACACCTGTCACGTACTGTCAGGGTGCGACTGCTGTTCCTTTAACTGCGCCGGGCACCGGTCTCTTGTGGTGGACTTCTCCTACAGGTGGTACTGGCAGTAGTATCGCTCCAACTCCATCCACAATCGCGCCGGGCACAACTGTCTACTATGTAAGTCAGCAGATCGGTCTGTGCCAGAGCCTGCGTTCCCCTGATACGGTCACGATCATCCCATTGCCGTTGGCGCCCATTCTTTATGATCCCGGTCCATACTGCCAGGGACAAACCTTTGTCCCGATTACGGTCACGGGTGCTGGTATATTATGGTATACAACCGCCACGGGCGGCGTAGGGAGCACTACCGCTCCTGTGGTGAACACTGCTGTTCCCGGTACTTATACTTTCTGGGCCAGCCAAACCGTAAATGGATGTGAAGGTCCGCGTGCTTCCATTACCATCACTGTTCTTGATTTCATCACACCTGCATTCACCTACAACATCCATTACGGTTGTCACGGGGATACCGTTGTGTTTGACAACACATCAGTAGGAGCCATCCGCTATACATGGACCTTTGGAGATGGCTTAAGCGATACCACTACAAGTCCCAGTCATATCTACACCACTCAGGATACCTTCGACGTAAAAGTGATTGCAATAAACGGCCAGTGCAGCGACAGCGCCATGCAGATGATACGGCTGATACATCCGCTCCATGCGTCTTTTACAAATGACCCGGATATCCTGTGTCAGGACAACCCGGTGACATTCGCAAATACCTCGATAGACTCGAACGGTTCATTCCTATGGTCATTTGGTAATGGTGCGACAGACACCAGTAAAAACCCCGTTTATACGTTCATGAATACTGGCGTATACACTGTGCAGTTGATCGTCACCGATTTCGTCCCTTGTCGCGATACCGCATCAGGCATTGTTTACGTCGACACGATGAGCGGTATAGCGCTTGCCTTGACCGATACGGTCATTTGCCAGGGTACTTACATTACCTATACAGGTCTGTACTCAGGCATAGGTAATACCGGCAATTTCTGGGACTTCGGAGACGGCAGCAATATCATAAACGTGAATCCCGTAGTTCATGGTTACAATGCCACAGGCGTATTCACTATTAACGTCACCGCCAACTACAGGGCTTGTCCTGATACAAGCGCGAGCCATACAGTAACGGTAATTCCACAACCCTATATCAACCTCGGGGCCGACACAAGTATTTGCAAAGGCAGTGAAGCGCTTGTGCTTGCAGATAATGTGAACGGCACAGATCCCGCCGCAAGTTGGGTGTGGAGCACGGGGCAAACGGGTCCGTCAATAGTCGTTGACGCCCCTGGCTATTATTATGCCACCGTCAATATCAACAATTGTTACGCCTCCGATACTGTTTTGGTGCAGAATAACTGCTACATGGACATTCCGAATGTCTTTTCACCAAATGGCGATGGGGTGAATGATTTCTTCTTCCCGCGCCAGTACCTCACAAAGGGGCTCACCGCTTTCTCCATGAATATTTACAACCGTTGGGGACAATTGATATTCACGACCACAACGCTCGACGGGCGAGGGTGGGATGGAAAGTTCAATAATGAGGATCAGCCGGAAGGTGTTTTTGTTTACATAATCGACGCTACATTGAAAGACGGGCAGAAAGAACATCACCAGGGGAATGTCACTTTGCTCAGGTAAACGGCAATTTTAACAAACCTCTAAATATATACGCAAATTCACCAACCCTATCTAAGCTTTCCCTGTCTTTAATACACAAGGCTTTCAACAAATAGTAAAGTCCGGATGGGTGTTTAGCTCTGTGGAAAAAACGGATTTGAGAGAAAAGGATATTTGCAATAACCTTCCGTTTTTATAGTGTAAAAACATTTATTTAATCAGGGAAACCGCTTTTTTATAAGAAATATTAAGTATATTGAGCAGTGCATTACCCCTTTTTACGTTAAATAAACTTTAAGAATCCCCCCAAATGCGTCAATTATGAGAAAACTCTACTTATCGTTCCTCTTTCTGATTGTTTTACTCTGCGGCAAAATCTCTTTTGCCCAGATGGTCGGTACGCAGATATACCTGCCGGGCCATTGGCTGGAGATCGGGCAAAATAACTACGGCGCTTTTGGCGCCAACCCACCGCCTGCGGGTTACCATCCCTTTCCGGGTGGTAGTTTCCTTGCGGAAACTTATGATTATGGCCATGACGGCTGGACTGTGGGCGCCCCGCCACTGATGGGCGATTACACATATCCGGGTAGCCCGTACGAAGGATGGGGTATACAGATCAATGGTGCCGGCGGACTCAACTGGGCGTTTAGCTCCAGCGGCTCCATCATCGGTCCGGGTTCACTCACTGGCGCCAATACTACTTATGTGAATGGAGGTGGAAAATTACTTGCGAATTGGGCCGGCACCGCAGCGGCTGGCCAGTTAAAGATAAACATGGAAACCCGCGTGGATACAAACGCATCATGGGTCGTTGTTACTTCCAAATTCTATAACATCGGCGCTACAACGTTAAATGACATCTACTACTTCAGGGGCTGTGACCCTGATAATGACGAAGCGCATGGTGGTAGTTTTGCTACAAGAAATGTAGTTAATTATCAGAATGATGTGGACCATAGAGTTGGCGTGTCTGGCGTTGGTGAAACTTATACTTATGCATATCTCCAGCTGTGTACCAAAGATTGTCGCGCCAAAGCGCTGGTGCACACTAGCTGGCCTATTAACTTTTATGTTACTGATCTGAGCACGGTATACACGGGTACGGCCGCCATCGCGCCCGATTATACGGTTGGTACTTATGACAATGGCGACATCGCCATTGGCCTGGTTTATAGCCTCGGCAATCTTTGTGCAGGAGACAGCACCTTCATTTCTTATGCATACACCTTCCTCAATACTCCTGTTGGCATCGACAGTGCATTCCCTGAGCCTACAATTGTGGTGAATGGTGTACCTGTAAATCCGCCTACTGCACCCGGAGCTATCTACGATACCTTTAATACCTGCCTCTATCCCGGCATGACGGTATTTCCGGTAGATCTCACCAGCGCCGGCAGCGGCGTGTGGACATGGAGCACCTGGACATGGTCTCCGGGTACTGGCCTGGCAACAACCACCGGTCTGGTTAATACAATAGCGGTTAACACACTTCCTCCTTCCATCACTTACACGATAACAGGAACAGCTTACAGCAACTGCGGTGGCCCTGTGTCTGGCCTTTGTGGCACCCGGACTATTTATCTGACCGTACTCACTTGCAACGGTGCCGTTTGCAATAGTCCTTGCCTTGGCGATCCGCTGATCTTCAATGCCCCGGGAGACTCCACAGGAGCCACATACGTGTGGTATGGCCCGGCGCCATCTACTGCAATTGTGAGCACCTCGCAGACGTTTACGATCTCACCATCGGTTTGGGGAGATACCGGCACTTACCATGTGGTTAAAACCGTTGGCCTCACTCACGATACCGCGAGCGTTATTGCCGTCATTCATCCGAAGCCCAATGTCACTGCGTCAAGCAATTCGCCGCTATGTGCGGGTGCTACAAATACGCTGACACTGTTCTCGGTTACGGACATCGCCGTCGCTTCGTACAGCTGGACCGGACCGTCCTTTTTTACATCTGGTATCCAAAACCCAACGATAGCAGGTTTCCCGGCTGCTGATACCGGCACTTACACGGTTATTGTTGCAACTACATTCGGATGTAAGGATACTGCTACTACGCATGTAGTGTTGTTACCGCCTCCCGGCCCACCCGTGATCACCGGCCATAACCCTTATTGTCAGGGTGATGCATTTATTCCGTTCTCAATAACCCCTGCTCCAGGAGCTACAGTATACTGGTACCCGTCTCCGGCTGGTGGAACTGGTGTTACAACCGCTCCTGTCGTTAATACAGCAGTGCCCGGAACTTATACTTACTACTACGGACAAACAATTGGTTTGTGCGAAAGTCCGATCGACTCCATTACGATTGTTGTCAATCCTATCCCGTCTCCCATTACCGGACTGGCAGACGTTTGTCAGTTCCAGTCTATAGCGCTGACTGATGGCACACCGGGTGGCGCTTGGCTAAGCAGCGCCCCTACTATTGCTACCGTAGGCGCTGCTACGGGTATTGTTACTGGTGTCACTGCCGGCGTCGCAACGATCACTTACAAATTACCAACAACTTGTTACGTTACCAAGCTTGTTAACGTTCATGCGAAACCCGCAAAACCTGGCGTAACGCCACCTACTTATTGCCAGTTTACATTTGCAGCTCCTTTGACGGCGACACCTGCAACTGGCTTATTATGGTATGGACCGGGAGTTACTGCCGGTACACCGCTTGCACCTACACCAAGCACGGCGCTCCCGGGTGTTACCAGCTACTATGTTACCGAGACCAGTTCATTCGGTTGTGTAAGTGATAGTGCTATCGATCCGGTGACAATCATAGCGCAGCCTGCACCTCCGCTTACCTCTGACACTATGTACTGTCAGAATTCGCAGACCGTTCCGCTGAATTACCAGGTGGATAGCTCGCTGGCCTCGCACCTCAGCTGGTACACCTCTGCTTCCGGTCCTGCCGGCGGTGCGTCGCTTGGTTATACTCCTGTGCCGCCAAGTAATGTCGTTACTTATCCCGGAGGTACCACATGGTATGTAACGCAAACGGTTAATGGTTGCGAAAGCAATACGGCTCCGGTCAAGGTAACCATTATTGACCTGCCAAACTTTACAATTACAGCAAACAAAACATGGGTATGTGATCATGATTCACTTACCTTCTCTTACAATGGCTCAGTGCTTGTTTCAGGCACCTATTACTGGATTTTACCTCCCGGAGCTACACCGATCGATGGTACAACGGTCACAGACCCGACGATCATTGTAAGGTTCGACTCAGTATATGGCCCGCACATCCTGACACTTGCTGCCACCGAACTCGGCAGGTGTACTACTTACGATACAATATCAGTTCGCGTAATTGCTCCGCCTACGTCGCATTGCCACATGACGCCGGATATCTGTCTTGGTGACACAGTTGGTCTCGCACTTTCAGACAAATCATCTGACGCGGTAGTATTCACATGGAATATCGACGGAACACCACTTTTCAGTTCTACAGAAGTGAACCTGGTTGCAGCAAATTCAAACAGCGGTGGTCCGTTCAGTATCAGCTGGAACACTATTGGTAAGCACATCATCAGCATTGAGTGTTCAACCATTGAAGGCTGCAGATCAGATCCTACTTTTGATACTGTGAATGTGCATGATCTCCCGGATGCGTCATTCGGCGTAAAACCCAAGTCAAGTGGTGTATTATGTCTCGAGGACAGCATATGGTTCTCTGCGCACCTGCACGATGCAAATTGCTCGTATACCTGGGAACCCGAACATTGCTTCAATGAAAACAACAAGCCGGACATCTGGGGCAAAGTGGAGCAGGGTAGAACGGACATCTGGCTCACCGTTGTAGACGCCTTTGGTTGCAAAGCTAAATGGGACATGCAGCTTAGCCCTGATGCCTGCTGCACCGTATTATTCCCTAATGCCTTTACTCCTAACGGCGATGGTCTGAACGACAAGTTCCGCCCGATCTTTAACGGCTATCATAATTTCCATAGTTTCCGTGTAGTGAACCGGTGGGGACAAACCATTTTTGAAAGCGCCAACTCAAACCCTGAGTGGGATGGTAGCTTCAATGGAGTGCCACAGGATTTAGGAATATATTATTACTATATAAAGTATGACTGCGGTGGCAACACCATTGAACAAAAAGGTGATTGCACGCTTGTAAGATAGTGGTTAGATAATAATGGTTCAGAGAATACCATCGTCAACAACGGTGGTATTCTTTTTTTGGAACAATGAAATTCGGAAAATCTTTATTCGTAAAGAGAGAATAAAGCGATTTGATATAGGTTCATACTAAGTTGATTGTATATCAGGATTTTCCCTGCTGCTACTTGATTTGGAAAGGAATCGACAAACATGTAATTTAGAAGCCCAATATGAAAAAGAACTTTAGACTACTGCTGCACGTGGTTTTTTTAGTTGCAGTTTGTGCTCGCGCACACGCTAAAACCGCAACCCTGCCGGCCGCAAATAAACTCTGCTTTATAGAGAATAAAGGACAGGTAAAAGATCAGAACAGCAAGCCGAGAAAAGACATCCAGTATACGGTGGCCACTCCGGGTATGAACATTTATGTCGGCAATGCACAACTGCATTATCAGTTCGCTCATACTGCTGCACCTGCAGGAGCATCTTTAGGAAAACCGGCTGCTGAAGCGAACGCGACGATCACCACCTACCGTATGGACGTGGAGCTGGTTGGCGCGAACAGGCATGCGGAAGTAATTGCAGAAGAGCCACAGGCCTACTATGAGAATTACTACCTGGCAGGTTGTCCTGCAAACGGCATTCAGGCGCATACGTTTGCAAAGCTCACCTACAAGAATGTCTACAAGGATATCGACTGGGTAGTGCGTATAAAAGGTAACAAGCTTGAGCATGAATTCGTTGTTGGTCCTACGGGCAATGCCGCCGATATAAAGTTGAAATACAACGGTCAGTCGTCTTTAATGCTCAATACCGATGGCAGCATCACAGCAACCACACCCATGGGCACCGTAACTGAGCATGCACCAATATGTTTCAGGGCATTTGGCGGTGTTACACCTTCATCCTTCAAACTTCATGGAAATATTTTAAGCTTCGAGACAAACGGTTACAACCATGGATTAGTGGTAGACCCGATTTTGGAATGGGGCACTTACTATGGTCCTGATACCAGTACCAGTCCTTTCTATTCTATTGTTTGCGATCGCACCGCGCATTTATATGGCGCTGGTTTTACCTATGCAGCAAGCCAGATAGCCACTGCAGGTAGTTTTCAGTCCGTTTTCGGCGGCGACCAGGATGCCTATCTCGTCAAGTTCGACTCCACCGGCAATAGGATCTGGGCTACTTACTACGGAAATATTGGTACCGATATCGGGTATTCGACGGCTGTTGATACTGCCGGCAATGTATACCTTGGTGGCACTACAAGCAGCCATACAGGCATATCCACTCCCGGTTGCCAGCAGCCCACTTATGGCGGCGGTACAAGGGATTGTTTCCTTGCTAAGTTTACTACAGACGGCATCAGGCGCTGGGGTACCTATCTTGGCGGCAGCGGCGACAATATTCCCGGCTCTATTGCCTGCGATAATTACTGGCACGTATACATATCTGGTGTTACTACCGATGGCAGCAATACAGCCACAGCAGGTAGCTTTCAGCCTTCCCATTCCGGTGGCTACGATGATTTCCTGGTTCAGTACGACTCTTCAGGCATACGGCAGTGGGGTACATATTATGGTGGCTCGGGCGATGAATTCGGCGGTGTCGTTTGTTCAGATGGTACTAACGCTTACATAGCCGGATGGACTACCAGTACCACAGTTATCGCTACACCGCTCAGTCACCAGACAGCTCTTGCTGGTAGCAGTGATGCCTTCCTCGCCAAATTCAACATGTCGGGAACAAGGCTTTGGGGTTCTTATTTTGGCGGTGGGCTGGCCGAAAGCACTGGCGGTGCTGTCTGCGACCCGGGCGGTAATATCTACTTGATAGGCATGACCGGCAGCGACGCTGGAATTTCCACACCCGGTAGTTTCCAGCCGGCAAGAGGCGGTCTTACAGATGTGTTCCTCGCAAAGTTCGATCCCGAATTAGGCGTGCTTGACTGGGCTACTTATTATGGCGGCCCTGATGATGAAGATGCCACTTACAGCCGGATAGTTTGTGACGATTCAATGAATGTGTATATCACCGGCCACACCGCCAGCACAACGGGTATCGCTTCTGCGGGCGCATGGCAATCTACTTATGGCGGCGGCGATGATGACGCATTCCTCGCCAAATACAACAAGGACGGCGTGCAGTTCTGGAGCACCTACTACGGCGGCGATGGCGCCGACGAAGCCAAAGCCTGTGCTTATGATGGCAAAGGAGTTTACATCGCCGGTAATACCAGTAGTACAAATAATATCGCAACTCCCGGCAGCCTTCAGCCCACTGGCGGCGGCGCTGGCATTTATTATTACCAGGGCTTCGTGGCCCGGTTTGGCGATTTCATCTCAGGTATGCCCGGGCCTATAGGCGGTGCAACGCATGTTTGTATCGGCAGCCCCACTACAATGAATGATGTGATCTCCGGCGGCACATGGTATAGTGGCGATGTATCGGTGGCTACCATCGGCTCAACATCTGGTATCCTTACTGGTTTGTCCGCAGGTACCTCTATCATCACCTACGCTATTTCTACCGGCTCGGTTACTACAACGGTTACCGTAAACTTCCCGCCAACACCTATCTTAGGCGTTACTACTTATTGTATCGGTCTCTCCACATTGCTCAGCGATACTTCAGCAGGTGGCGTTTGGACAAGCAGCACTCCTTCTGTGGCAACTATTGGTTATACTTCCGGGCTTGTCTCAGATATATCTCTTGGTACCACTACAATCACTTACACAGATACTACCACTACCTGTTCCGTATCCAAAGTTTTTACGGTAATAATCTGCATAGACGAAGTTCCTGCGTTATCTGCCAGCAATGGAGTAGAAGTATATCCCAGTCCGGCAACCGAATCGCTCACCGTGAAAATATCAGGTGGGAAATACTCATCGTTCATTATCACCAACGAGACCGGGCAAATAATGCAGCAACAAAGATTGACGTCCGATCAAACGAACATAGACGTCAAAACCTGGCC
>CAINOM010000213.1 GCA_903851455.1 uncultured Bacteroidota bacterium
CATCGCTCCAACCGACATATCCGGTCTTGAACCAGTTCATCACTTGGCCCTTGTCGGAGAAATCGATCCCGCTTTCCGCAGGCCAGTTTTCAGGTAGGTTGCCGGCCATATAAAACACCAGGCTTCCGTCTCCCTTCGAGCTTACGACCAGTGTCTTAGAATCGCCAAAGGCAAATATCTTACCTCCGTTCAGCAACTCGTGCATACCGGGGCATGAAGTCGCTGAGTGATAAACCGTGCCTTCCAGCACCATATTACCTGAATATACTGGTTTCAGATCGGTAACATAAGGCCGGATCTTCGAGTTTGCTCCGTCTGCGCCGATCACTATATCTGCATGAACCGCTGAACCATTCTTAAACTCGAGACGGATACGTCTGCCTTCATGCACCAGCCAGGTAAACTGCTGGTCCCACACCACCGTGTCCGGGCGCAGCGAGTTAAAAAGGATCTCGTTCAGCGGTCCCCGGTCTATTTCCGGCCGGTGAAACGTATCACCTTCGCTGCTGTCATCGAAGCGTATTTGTGCCGCCTTATCCACTATGCGCATATAGCCGGCTCCTGGCCGGTAATTGGCTTTAAACTCCTCCATCAGGCCGGCTTCCGTCAATGCCGCCAGTCCCGACTCGTGGTGCAGATCAAGCGTAGCCCCTTTCGACCGGGCATCCTTATGCTCGTCCCGCTCATATACAGTTACGTCTGCGCCTTTCATTTGCAGCAGTCGTGCAAGGGTCAGCCCACCGGGGCCACCACCTACTATGGCGATCTTCTTACTAGCTATTAGATGGTTTGTCATACCGGAATATAATTTCAGCAAAACTCGCTATTCCGGTTTTGCCGGGAAAAGTATAATCGGTGAAGTGCGCTTATGAGGCGGTCAATGGTCTGGTACATCCTTCATGATCAATCACGGCCACGATGATGGTGATGCTTTTGGGTTGTCCCCAGTATCCTGAACCCGGCACCGATGGTTAGTGAATTGCAGTTCAAGTTAGTACGCGTGGTACCCTGCTGCACGTCATTTGAAAAAGACGACTTCAGAAAGAGCAGGTAAGACGCAGTGAAGTAAAAATGCCTGCTGACAAAGAAACCAGTGCGGACACCCGTTACCGGGGCAAACAAGATCGGGTTGGAGTAGTCATTGGATGTTGCGTCCATATACACATCGGGCATAAGGCCGGCACTGATACCGATCAGCGGGCCCGCCGACAAGCCGAATTTATGCTTGTTGATGATCACCACGCACAGGTCGGCGTCGATCCCTATTTTCACGCTGCCGGGCACCTTTGTAACATCGCTTGTGGTGGTATTGAACGCATGGGCAAACCAGTCCTTCCTGCCACCCAGCGCTATACCCAGGTCAGTCGTGAATTCAAATATCAGGTGGTTTTTAGCAAACGGCACCTGGCGCACATTGAAAAAATTGACCGCCTCTTTAAAAGGGCTGGATTTCCCGCCCGTATACATGTCGCACGAAAATCCCCATGCAAAGTCATTATCATCTATACAAGGGCCACCATCCCTCGATTGCTTGTAGGTTCGGTTTACCAGTACTTCCTGCTTGTTGGTTTTGGTGTTCTGTGCCTTCGCCTGGTCATTCTTCAGTTCGGCTACCCTTTTTTTCACAGAGTCATTGCCGGGCACCTGTTCCAGGTACTTGCCGTAATAAAAAATGGCCTGCTCTTTGTTCGATTTGCAGTCATATGCCTTGGCATTCGTCAGCAGGAAGTCAGTCGTGCTCCTCCCGGAGTCTGTTATAAGACGCAGATAGCTGAGTGCTTCCTCACACCTGTGCGGGCCATCAACGGCCGCTTTTGCTTTCTGAATATTCTGGGCATCTGTCGCCGTTTGCGCGCTGGCATAGCCCGCGACAAACAAAAAGGAAAGGGCAATAAGTATATGTTTTTTCATTTCTATTATTTAAGTTGAGGGTAAGATTGTTTTTAAATAAATTTTGGACGAAAATAATACAATGATAGTAGCAATCAAATATAAATTACGCACCTAGAGTACGTTACGATGGCGCAACTAGATTTGCGCTCAACAATGAGCAGTTTTTAATTTCACTAAATGTAAAACTGAAAGACTAGCCTGAGTAAATAATTTACTGCACACAAGCTCTTCGAACGAAAGCTTGTACATAACTCATTCTACTTCACCCTCTCCTTCGGAGAGGGCTGGGGGAGAGGTCTCTCGCGATTACGTAACACTTCCCCTCTAGAGAGGGGCCAGGGGTGTGTGTTTTTACGCGAACTACAGCCCCGTCCTCTTTTCCATTTCTTCCGTATACCTGTCTCCCTGCACTTTGATCTTTGAAGAGATAGCAGTGATCTCATTGATCTCCTCAGTGGTAAATACCACAGACGCCGCGCCTATATTCTCCTCCAGTCGCTCCACCTTGGTAGTGCCCGGTATCGGCACCACCCATGGCTTTTGGGCCAGCAGCCAACCCAGCGCAATTTGTGCCGGTGTCACTTTCTTCTTTGCTGCAATATCCCCCAGCAACGCTACCAGCGCCTGGTTGGCTTTCAGTGCATCAGGAGCAAAGCGGGGCAGGCTGTTCCGGAAATCCGTGCTTTCAAATTTGGTATGCTCATCCATTTTACCCGTCAGGAAACCTCTGCCCAGCGGACTGTAAGGCACAAAGCCTATTCCCAACTCCTCCAGCAACGGCAGTATTTCTTTTTCCGGTTGCCGCCACCATACCGAGTACTCACTCTGTAGCGCAGTTACCGGCTGCACCGCATGTGCCCGCCGGATGGCCGCCGCTGCCGCCTCCGACATACCAAAGTGTTTCACCTTACCTTCGGCGATCAGGTCCTTAACCGCACCCGCCACATCTTCTATCGGCACATCCGGGTCCACACGATGCTGGTAGAACAGGTCTATTGCATCCACCCTCAGCCGCTTCAGCGATGCCTCCGCAACGGCTTTTATATGTTCCGGCCTGCTGTCCACACCTATACTCCTGTGGTCGGCGTCTATTTTAAAACCAGATCG
>CAINOM010000214.1 GCA_903851455.1 uncultured Bacteroidota bacterium
AGTGCCCTACCTGCTTTCTCTAGTGCTTCTATCGTAACAGTACCTTGTTTCTCCCTTGTC
This sequence comes from uncultured Bacteroidota bacterium, assembly GCA_903851455.1. GTDB lineage: Bacteria > Bacteroidota > Bacteroidia > Chitinophagales > Chitinophagaceae > Nemorincola. The sequence continues at coordinate 61 of CAINOM010000214.1, forward strand.
TCCAGTTCTTTTATGCTTTGAGGTGTCACTGCCAGCCGTTCGCCCAGTTGACGCAAAGACATTTTCATTCCGCTTCTTATAGCATGCACCCACCCATCATTCGGGCGTGTTGCGTCTCTCAGCCTCTCAAAAGCGTGTAATTTCCTATCCACCTGTTCTGCAATAATATTTTGTCTCGCCTGTAGCATAAGTCTATATTTTTATATTTCATCACAAAAATAAACCTATAACCTTAAATTATGAAATATTTTTCAAACTATAGCCTTAAAATATGCCTATTAACAGACAGGTTTTCACGTTAAATCAGGTGGCCTCCGCATCTCCTTCTTCAGCGACTCCTTCTTCTTGCTCTCCAGCCTTTTCTCCTTGGCTGCTTTAGATATTTTGGTCGGCTTGCGCTTCTTTGGCACAACGAGGCTTTTGGCCACCAGTGCCACCATTTTGTTTTGAGCTATGGCTTTGTTCTCTATTTGCGAGCGGGCTTCGCTGCTTCTTACTGCCAGTTGGCCATCCTTGTTTATTTTCTTTTCCAGTTTTGCCCGTATCAGTTCTTTTTCTTCATCCGTAAAAAAACGGGAGTACGCTACGTGCCATAGTGCCTCTGCCATGGTCTCTACCTTGTTCACGTTCTGGCCGCCCTTGCCGCCGCTGCGTGCTGTTTTAAAAGATATCTCAGATGAAAAGTCGTTCACAATACAAAGTTAGCGCTAATGTTTCGGCAGGATATAAAATTCATAATAATAATGACACTCAGCAGCGAACAATTTTACTTTCGAACCATCTGGCAGAAAACGCGTTAGCTTTTCGTCTGTTATTTCTGATGTCCGGAATACCGGCTGCCTGTATGAATTCCACCGCAGCGCAAAATCGTGATACAAGCCCTGCCCACCGTCCCTGAACGTCAGAAGCTGGTGTTTGTCATCGTAGGTCAGGGTATCAGATGTTAGTGTTGTCCACCCTGTATCTTCACGTTTCTCCTGTTTGTAAAACGTAAGGTCACCCTTATCATACACATAAGTGTTGCGCACTACCATTGCCGATGAATCTTTGCCAATGGTCTCAGCTATCTGTGCGGTGATCGTTTTTGTTTGCTTGCTGCTGTCGTAGGAAAAACTCACGATCCTGTTTGGTGACTCGATCCTCGAAACCCGCTCTTTTGCATCGTAGTAATACAATATCCCAACCGCAGAATCCGGTGATTTGGCCGGCACAAATTTCTTTAATGACAGCCGCTCTTTTTTGTCATACATGTATTGTATATAACCAGTAAGAGCAACAGAATCGCCGGTGCTGTCGGGAAGGTAAATATTCCTGGTTTCAAGTAATTTGTTGTGTGCGTATTTATTGATCGTCTGTGCATTTGTCAGCAGGTTCACCTGCCTGAACGGGTTGCCGCCTTTGTCATACTCATTCAGTTCAAGATAGGAAGTGTTCCAGTTTTCAATGAACAATAGCGAGTCTTCCTTATTATCCAGTTTTATCGCGGTATCGTATGCGGCGGGATAGATGTCATAAAATCCGGGTTCCGGCAAATAGGCTGTTTCCGGGTATTTATCGGTGTCCACGGTATTGTTAAATATATAACACAGCTCATTGCCCCGGCTTTTAGCATATCCATAATGGATCGAATCAACCGGAACGGTGTATTCCTTGCCGGTATTATCCCTGTACAAATAATACCTGCTCTCCCCAACTAGCCTCAACGCCTGTTTCTGCGCATAAGTTGTTTCGCCGGCCAAAAGCAGAAAGGTACTTGCTACAATAAAGATGATCGGTAGCCTCATAATGCCATTTAGAAAATCTCAATAAACTATTTATCCTGGCAGCGGTATTATACGATCTTCAGGAAGTAAAATCATCTACCGGCAAAAGTAAAATAAACCAGCTCTAAAGAATGCTAAAATTTCTAATAATGGGTGTCTTTTTCTTTGCTAAATTTATACGCTTGCTCCAATATGATTCCACCGGCTTGATTGATGGTTCCCCTTTAGGGGTCAGGGGTGTCATCATCACATCCATCCGCGAGGAAACTCCCGGTGTCAAAACTTTCACTATTGCCAGTGAAGATGATAACCCCATACTCTATAACTCTGGACAGTTCATCACTTTTGTATTTACCCATCATGAACGGCAAGCAAAACATATTGACCGACTTAGAACCACGAGGTTGAAGTTGGATGCTTTCATCAGAGCACCAAAACGGTTTTTTGCACATAAACTCGATCTCATGCTCTTCTGTCAATTCACTTGGTTGTATAATTTCATCGCCAAGGGTGTTTCCGTTTTGCAACTTCAAATTTTTGGATTGACTGGCCTTTATAGCCATTTCTACACT
>CAINOM010000215.1 GCA_903851455.1 uncultured Bacteroidota bacterium
CCGGCCATTACAAATTCTTAAAAGGCGACCTGGCAGATATGACTGTGAGCCCTACTGCCCGGGCATCCTGGTCGTGAGTCAAGACTTACGATTTATGACTTACGACTCTCGACTATATTCATGAGCAACACTTACTTTCAGTTCAAGCAATTCAGAATAGATCAGGACAGGTGCGCCATGAAGGTAACCACTGACGCCTGCATACAGGGCGCGTGGACCCCAATATTGCCCGGAGTAAAACGGGTGCTGGATATCGGTACAGGTACTGGATTGCTGGCCCTGTTGTTGGCTCAAAGAAACCAGCAGATCACGGTTGATGCGATAGAATTTGATGCCCAGGCCGCCGGCCAGGCTGCAGATAATGTAAATGCGTCACCATGGAAGGATAGGATAAACATCGTTGAAGCAGATGTGAGGGGCTATCGTGCAGCCGACAAATACGACCTTATCATCACCAATCCACCGTTTTTCAATAACAGCTTGCTAAGCGAAAAGGATAGCAAGAATATGGCAAGGCACACTTTGTCACTTACTTATACAGAGCTGATCGCTGCGGTGCAGGCTAACCTTTCTGACGATGGCTATGTATCTATTATGCTTCCGTTTACAGAGTGTGCGCAATGGAAAGATCTGGCCAGTGCGCAGTCGCTGTATGAGTTCGAAAGATTATCAGTCAGCCACAAACCCAACGGATCAATAAAAAGGGTAGTGGGACTGTTCCGAAAAAGTGAAACGAGGAGCCTGCGGGAAAATGTGCTGGTAATAAAAGGTGATGATAATGTCTACACTCCCGGCTTTACGGATTTGTTGTCGCCGTTTTACCTGGATCTTTAATGGGCGGCTGTGCAGGTTTCTTCTTAAATGCGAAGAACAGGCACATCAGCATCCAGTCTATCCATATAAGGTAAAACCCATTGTGGAAGCGATGGCCCAGCAGTTTGTGAGAGATATCAGTGGTGAAATCATCGTAAGTGAAATACAGTGCTGTGATTGCCGTCATCAGGGCAATAATGTGCAGCAATCGCGCAGTGACAGCCGGCAGTGTTTTCTGTATCAAAGAATGGCCCATGAACAGTATCAGCAGGAATAAGTAAACGGCGATAGCCCCCTGCCACCATATTTTTAGCAGGTTATACTCTTTGTAGAAGAACGTCATGCCTACTCTTCCCAGCCACGATGCTTTCGATAACAGGTAGCCGGAGACCACAGATAGCATGGCCAGTATTACCAGGAAAATGGCGTTGCGTTTCATTACTTTCTTCTTGATTGTTTTTTACCTGCTGTTGCGTTTTTAGTTACCGGTTTCACTTTTATGTACACGAGCTTAATGTTGCTTTTGTCTGTCTGCCGCTCGTCTATTTCAAAGTATTGAGTGCTCTTTATGAGCTGGCCCAGTTTACCGAAGCCATAATTTCTAGGGTCGAAATCCGGTTCTTTTTTAAGCATCATTTTTCCTACTTCACCAAGGAATGCCCAGCCGGATTCATCTGCTACGTCGCCTACGCTTGATGCGATCAACTGGATGGCCTTTTTATCCAGCGGCTTTATAGAGCTACCCGATGTACTTTCTTCTTTCCGCTCTTCTTCCTCTTTTGCGGTATCAACAGCTTTCTCCGCAAGTATTTCTATATAGATGAACTGGTCGCATGCTGCTATAAACGGCGATGGCGTCTTTCGCTGGCCCATGCCTATAACCTTTACACCGGCCTCGCGCAGCCGCAATGCCAGGCGGGTAAAATCGCTGTCGCTGGATATGATGCAGAAGCCATCTACCTTGCCGGTATAGAGTATGTCCATGGCGTCAATGATCATTGCCGAGTCGGTGGCATTCTTGCCGGTGGTGTAGCTATATTGCTGTATAGGAGTGATCGCATTTTCGAGCAAAACCGATTTCCAGCCGGATACAGTGGGTTTTGTCCAGTCGCCATAGATCCGCTTAAAAGTGGGTGTGCCATACTTGGCTATCTCTGCCATCATGCCCTTCACATTTGAGTAAGGCACATTGTCGGCATCAATAAGAACGGCAAAACGCAGATCGTTTTGATTTTGCATGGCTTCTGTTTTAGTAGTTGAAAGGTACAAAAAATAAAATCCGGCACGCAAGCCGGATTTTTAGATCTAGTTTTTGGAATTTGGAATTTAGTTTTTGATCTTTTCAGGGTTATTGCATTGACTGTGCATCCTTAAGGAACTGCTCCAGTCCAAGATCAGTTAAAGGATGCTTCAGCAAACCTAAGATGGAAGACAATGGACAAGTGCATACATCAGCACCAGCCTCTGCGCAGCGAACGATGTGCAACGGATTGCGTATAGATGCGGCCAACACTTCAGTCATAAAGCCTTGTGAATTATAGATGCCTACTATCTGCTTAATGAGTTGAACGCCATCCCAACTGCTATCATCTATGCGGCCTATGAACGGAGACACAAAAGTAGCGCCCGCCTTAGCTGCCAGTATAGCCTGTCCGGCAGAGAATACCAGTGTACAGTTAGTGCGTATATCGTTATCTGTAAACCACTTTATTGCTTTGATGCCATCCTTGATCATCGGTACTTTTACGACGATGTTCTTATGGATCTGCACAAGTTTCTTACCCTCTTCAATAATGCCTTCAAAGGTTGTTCCCAGCACTTCAGCACTTACAGGGCCATCTACCATTTCGCAAATGGTTTTGTAGTGCTGCATTACCGCATCCTGGCCTTTGATGCCTTCTTTAGCCATTAACGATGGATTGGTGGTTACACCGTCAAGAATGCCGAGATCGTTTGCTTCCTTTATTTGGGCAAGGTTTGCCGTATCGATAAAAAATTTCATATTAATCAGTTTCGTGGGCAAAGTTAAACAAAACTCAAGCTAAGTTCTTGCAGGAAATAAGAATGGGGATAATGTGTGGGGAAGTAATAAAAAAAACCGGCAAGTTACTCACATCGCACCGCTACAACCAAACGCCCTTGCTGCATTCCTGCCCTGGGGGATTCATCGGGAGCTGGCCGTATAAGACTTGCCGGGGCGCAAATGTAAGCTAAAAACCACAAAAAGTAAAAAGAAACGGAGAAAATTACGTCGCGTGTATTGTTTTCAGATTTTAATGAAATTATATCATTACCGTATTTAATCCGCGGGCAAATGTAACAGTGTGGATCACAACTATCCGAAACTTTTTTGCCTGAATAGCGGCCATACCTTTGGTTAAGAACGACCAAAACACAAAAATATGGGGCTATTCAAACGTAGTAAAAATAATAACAAACCGTTACTGCGCCAAATTCTGGATTTAA
>CAINOM010000216.1 GCA_903851455.1 uncultured Bacteroidota bacterium
ATTTGATCCCTGCTACGGATTATACGCGTAAGTTGGCAGATAAACCGTTTTGCTCTGCTGGATGGCCATGGTAAATGTGATCGCGCCTTTTACATTGAGTCCGGTCAACTGATGATAACCAACCCCAAGAAAATAATACAATCCAACAGAAAGACTATCGAATATGGCTACGGGCTGCGCACCTTCCATGATGCATTTTACTGAGTCATCATAAACACCGTTGGCGGGAGCATCCAGTGTGCCGTACTTTATATAGACCATGCAGCTGTCTACAAATGAATTACCATGTTCCGGTGTTACCGTAATCTTGCCGGTGCCGCCTTTACCACCGCCGGTAAGTGCCTGTGACGACTGTTTTTTGCAGCCGGCCACAACGAAGAGCAACACAAAAACAAATACAATGGGTAGTCTTTTCAGCATGGCATTCAAATTCAGTACTAAGTTACAGAAGAATATTTATTCTGTGAGCACGGTTTGCTCTTGGGGGAAAACAACATGCGTAAGTAACGGCACTATGCATGGCCTCTGCAATATCTAATCTGCACATTATGATTCATTTCCCGAACTTTGCGCGGCCGCTACTTCGCGGTTAAACAGTATTCCGTATTTTTAAGCAATGCCTGAAGCCATCACCGATACCTTAGATACCAGCAATTCCATTTTCCAGAAAGCAGTAGCCTTTGTGAGGGATACGGAGGAAAATCTTTTCCTCACAGGCAAGGCTGGCACAGGTAAAACTACCTTCTTAAAATACATAAAGACCCAAACCAGCAAGCAATGCGCGATAGTAGCACCAACGGGTGTAGCAGCAATTAATGCCGGCGGCGAAACTATTCATTCATTCCTGCAGTTGCCGTTCGGACCATTCGTGCCAGGCAGTGCAGGCGGCTTCGGGCGACAGGGCGAAGGCACACAGGACAAGCACTCCCTGCTGGCCAATCTGCGACTGCGTGAAACAAAACTAAAATTACTCCGCCGGCTGGACCTGCTGATCATAGACGAGGTGAGCATGGTGCGCTGCGACCTGCTCGACAGTATGGACCTTGTGCTACGCCATGTGCGCAAAAACTGGCATGCCCCTTTTGGTGGTGTGCAGATGGTCTTTATCGGTGATCTGTTCCAGCTGCCCCCTGTGGCGCCTGAGCAGGACTGGGAAATACTGAAACAGTTTTACGACAGCCCGTACTTCTTTGATTCTAAAGTGTTGCAACAACATCCCACACTGTATATAGAGCTGAAGAAGATCTACCGCCAGAAAGAGCAGGCGTTCATAGATATTCTCAATCGTGTAAGGAACGGTAACGTAAGTCTGCAGGATATAGAAACACTGAATGACCGCTATGATCCGCTGCCTCAGAAAGACGCTGGCTACATTATACTCTCTACGCACAACCGCATAGCAGATACCGTGAACCAGCAATCGCTGGAGCAACTGCCCACCCCGATGCACAACTTCACGGGCACGATAAGGAATGAGTTTAATCCAAAGAACCTGCCCACCGAAGAGGTGCTGCAACTGAAGGAGGGCGCGCAGATCATGTTTGTAAAGAACGATCTGCAAACACCAAGGCGCTATTACAATGGTAAAATAGCGAAAGTAAAAACCATTGATGCGGCGGGGATATGGGTGGTGTTTCCGGGAGAAGAGGAAAATGAACCACTGCTGCTGGAACTGGAGACCTGGAAGAATATGCGCTATACGCTGAACCCGCAGAAGGGCGAGATAGAGGAAGAAGAATCAGGTAGCTTTACACAGTACCCTATAAGGCTGGCGTGGGCAATAACCGTGCACAAGAGCCAGGGGCTTACATTGCAGAAGGCTGTAGTGGATCTCAACCAGTCTTTTGCACCAGGGCAGGTGTATGTGGCACTGAGCCGCTGCACCAGCATAGACGGCCTTGTATTGCGCAGCAAGCTGAGCATAGAGAATGTGATCACAGATCGCCGTGTTGTTGACTTTGCAGAGTCGGAACACGATGAGGACGAGCTGGAGGAATTACTGGTGCAGAGCCGTCGCAAGGCGCTGGCATCGCACCTGGGCAGGGTATTTTCTTTTATGGAGCTGATGGCCCATACCGAGCAGCTACTG
>CAINOM010000217.1 GCA_903851455.1 uncultured Bacteroidota bacterium
CGGTGTCACGTCATGCAGTATACCCTTGAACTTTTTATCCCGGAACAATACACACCATTGAAATACCGGCAGTGCTACATCGAGCGGCAAAGGATAAGTGTTTATTCTTTTCAAATAATCCTTTGCCTCGCTCACGTCCAGTATTGAGTTCCGGTCGCCGGTCTTCTTCAGATCTCCCATGCTGTAGCACATCAGCATGCCTTTATCGGCGGGTGGTACGCCGCTGGTCACCGTATACTTCACCTGGTGCATGCGTATGGTGCATGAGAGCTTTTTGCCTTTAAAATAGGGCTGCTGCTTTAGTGCGTTCAGCAAACTGAAATAAACGTCTTTAGTTCCTGCAGTCCAATCGCAGTCTATCTGTATTTCCGATGGATGGATACCCGCATTGTTACACAAAGCACCGGTCAATCCCATAATTTTTTCTGCCAATGGCGCGATCGCTTTTTCATCCAAGGCCGCAAGCGACGGCTGGGTAATGAATATTACCGGTACCACATTGAATGTATCATTTGTTTTGGGTGGCAGTTGAATTGGCGCAATAGGTATAAGATGCCCTGTACTTGCATCCCTATCGACATCAAACAGACGGAGGTACATTTTGCCCACCTGCAGTTGTTGCAGTGTTTTGATCTCAAAAGCTGTGGGTTTGTATACGGTCTTCCAGTAATAAAATGCGCGGGTAACATTGTGGTGCTGCCTTTTGCAAGCGGAGAAGAAAACGGCGCACAGCAACGCCAGGGTTATGAAATGTTTTCTGCTACGCATGTGCACAAGTTACGGCACGATCACTTTCTGCGCACCCTTCTGCACCGTGAATTTTATTTCAGGCTCACAGGCATGAGCATCCCCATCTGTCTGCATCAGTTTCAGTAACGGGTTGGAGATAACTATTTCCTTGCCGGTGAGATGTATTACGTAAGGGCTTTTGACAATGGTGCCATTCATAGCACGGGCCACCAGTGTGCCGCCGAGTATCTTGGGGAATTTGCGGATGATGATAATGTCCAGTATGCCATCGCTGAAACTGGCCATGGGGGCTATTTTAAAGTTATAGCCAAATTGCTGCCCGTTAGCCACATTGATCATGAACGCCTTCGACTTATATTCCTTTCCATCCACAGTGATTATAAAATCGCGCTCCTTATAGAGCCACATATATTTTGTCACCAGCCAGCTATAAGTCATAAAGCCGCGCCGCTCACTCTTTGCGAATTTTTTCGAGATCAGGGCATCAAATGCCACACCCGCATTACTTATGAATGCCTGCCCGTTGGCAAATGCAACATCCATCTCACCGACATTACCCCTGCTGATCACTTTTATTGCTTCCGCTGTTTCCAGGGGTATGCGCATGGTGCGCGCCATACCGTTGCCTGAGCCCTTGGGTATTATGGCCAGCAATGTCCCGGTACCCAGCAGGCCCTGTACCACATCATTCACCGAGCCATCGCCGCCAACAGCAACTACAGCATATGCGCCCTTGGATGCTGCCTCTTTTGCAAGTGTGATACCATGCTTCGCGTATTCGGTCTTGAGTATCTCGTGTGAATATTTCTCTTTATCAAGGTGCGCATCAATAGCCGCAGCTATCTCCTTCTGTCTTTCCACGCCCGATTTAGGGTTTATGATAAACACGATGTGCTTCCGGCTCATAATATCTGCGCTTTAAGGCTTAGGTCCATACTTACTGCATGATGTGTTATTGCGCCGACCGATATAAAGTCAACACCGGTGCGGGCATACGCTACTATATTATCCAGTGTTATTCCGCCGGAGGCTTCGGTTTCGTACTTGCTGCCAATGAGTGTTATTGCTTCTTCGATCTGTTCGGGTGTATAGTTGTCCAGCATTATGCGGTCTATATTGCCTACTTCCAGCACCTGCTTCACATCATCTATGTTGCGGGTCTCCACTTCTATCTTCAGATTAAGGCCATTCTTTTTCAGGTAGTCGAGGGTGTTCTCAATGGCCTGCTGTATGCCTCCGCAAAAATCAATATGGTTGTCTTTTAGCATCACCATATCATAGAGGCCCATGCGGTGGTTTACGCCACCGCCTATGCGCACGGCTTCTTTCTCGCATGCCCGGAATAATGGTGTGGTCTTGCGGGTATCCAGGATCTTTGCAGGATAGCCCTTTATAGCGTCGACATACTGGCGGGTAAGCGTGGCGATGCCGCTCATACGCTGCATACAGTTGAGTGCCAGCCGTTCTGCCTTTAGAATGGTGTGTACGCTTGCGGATACCTCAAAAGCTATTTCGCCATTAGCGACTTTATCGCCGTCCTTCTTAAAAAGGGTGAACGTTGCACCCGGCTCCAGGAAATAAAATATCTCTTCGGCGAGATCTATACCAGCTATGATGCCGTCTTCCTTGATCTTCAATACTGCCTTGCCCTTTGCATCTGCCGGTATACTGGCAAGCGTAGAATAGTCGCCGTTCTCTACATCTTCGTGCAGCGCCGCTTCAATAAATTCCTGTGTGTTCAATGTATATGTTTATTGGTTTGCAAAATTAGTAAATGCAAATTAGGTGAATGTTAAATATTCAACCCCAGAACCCTCCAGATACTTTACCCCATAAGACGTGCCCATAAATATAATTATCGCCATAGCAAGCTGCCATCCCCATAACTCAGGAACCGGAAATCGTGCTCCATAGCATATTCATAAACCTTGCGCCAGTCGCCACCTATGAATGCGGATACTAATAGCAGCAGCGTGCTCTGCGGCTGGTGAAAATTTGTAACCAATCCGTTGACAACCCTGAAGGTATATCCCGGGGCCATCAGTATTTGTGTGCGTGTGATCAGTTTATTGAGTTTGTTTGTTTCCAGGTAAGCTAACAGAGCAGCGAGCGAATCGCTGGTATTGCATTCTTTTGATTGCTCGTATGGTTCCCACTGATCGACCGCAACGCCATGAAGATCAACTGTTACTCCGTTCGCTATTTTATTACCTATCCAGTACAGGCTTTCCAGCGTACGCAGGGAAGTAGTACCCACCGCTACTACATTATCGTGTAAATGCGCCTTTAGCTGCTGTATAAAGTCTTTGCTTACCTCTATCCATTCGGCATGCATATCATGCCCGGCCATGGTTTCGCTTTTCACTGGCTTAAAGGTGCCGGCGCCTACATGCAGGGTCACAAAACCCCGGTCTATGTTTTTTGCGGCGAGACTTTGTAATATTTCGTCCGTAAAATGCAGCCCGGCCGTTGGCGCCGCCACACTGCCCTCTTCCTTTGCAAATAAAGTCTGGTAGCGCTCTTCATCTCCTTTCTCGGCATCGCGGTGCAGGTATGGCGGGAGCGGGACCTTACCGGCAAAATGTAACACTTCTGCGAAAGTCAGTTCCGGATTATCCCAGGCTAGTTCCAGCACAAAGGAGCCGGTATTACGGTCCACGATCTTCGCAGACAACACAAAATCCGGAACCTGGTGTTTGAGTTCCAGCACCATGCCGTGTTTCCATTTTCCAGCGCCGCCCACCAGGCACTCCCATTGCACACTACCTTTTTGCAGCATCGCCGTTTGTATATCTGCATATCGTCCGGCGGGTGACAGGCAAAACACTTCTATTGTTCCGCCTGACGGTTTCGTGAACAGCAACCGTGCATTTACAACCTTCGTCTGGTTAAAAACCATGAAGCTTCCAGCTGGTATATGTTCCGCAATACCCCGGTAATGATCTTCGGTAACAGCTCCATCTTTGTATACAAGCAACTTAGATGCATCCCTTTCGGCAAGCGGATACTTTGCTATCCGCTCATCGGGAAGGTTGTAGGTGTAGTCAGCTATTTGGAGTTCTCCGGGGTGCATTACAAATTCAAAATTCAAAAGTTAAAATTCAAAACGGCATGACGTAACCTTCCATTTCGGGCACCTGGGTTTACCTGATCTCCGGAATCGTGATACCGGTTATTTTACGGTAAATATCTATAGCGTACAGGTCGGTCATACCGGATATATAATCCACAAGCGACTGCACGTTCCTGTACACATCTTTCTCATCTTTCGACAGCGGGAACTGTGATGAGACAAGCTTTATGAGCTTGCCCGATTTCGGCAGCCTGGGATTTAGCACGGCGTGCACGAATTCTTTCAGCAATCCTCCTATCACATTATAGCCCGCTATTTCTATCTCTACTACTGCCTTGTAGTTGTATACATGCTTCACCGAAAAATCATTGATCCGTTCTATGAGCTTATGATCGTCTTCAGGCAGGCATTTCAAAAGGTCTTTCTCAAGGGTTCCATTCAACAGCTCTTCCTCATGCGCCATAAAAATGTCCGACATCTTCTCGATCATCAGTCCTATCCAGCGGGCGCGGATGTATTGCACTTTCTGGTTGTCGTCATTTATCCGTGCCAGCTTTTTCTCAATGTAGTCGCGTGTGTTATACTCCGCCTTTTCATTGTCGAAGAACGGCAGGAACATATCCTTAAAGGTATCGAGTGTAATAATGTGCAGCCTGTGCGCATCTTCGAGGTCGATCACGCGGTAGCAGATATCATCGGCAGCCTCGGTGAGATATACAAAAGGGTGGCGTGCATATACATTTGTATAACCCTCTTTTGCAGGTATCTGCATCAGGCTGGCTATTCGTTTGTAGGTATCTATTTCTGAATCAAAAAAGCCTGATTTCTTCGTAGCTATCAATCCTGTCTTTTTATTGAAACCTTCAGATGAAGAACAGGGATATTTTACCAGGGAAGCAAGCGTAGTAGACGTAAGCTTATAACCACCGGGATCAGGCTCGTTGAAGCTATTGGTGAGTACGCGGAGTGCATTGGAGTTTCCCTCGAAATACTCAAAATCCTTTAGCTGGTTTTCGCTCATGGAACCCCGGATAATGTTGCGCGCATCTCCATCGAGGCTGGTAAAAAAAGCCCGTATGGCGTCTTCTCCTGAATGCCCGAACGGTGGATTGCCGATATCGTGCGCCAGGCATGCAGAAGCTATAACAGATGCAAGTTCGTAGCGGTAAAACTCCCGGAAGCTTTCGCCCTCATTAGGATATTTATCTGCTATCCGGGCACCGGCAGCCATGCCCAGTGAGCGGCCTACAGAGGCTACCTCCAGGCTATGTGTGAGCCTGTTGTGCACAAATATGGCGCCCGGCAGCGGGAAGACCTGGGTCTTATTTTGCAGCCTTCTGAATGCCGATGAAAATATAATGCGGTCATAATCCCTTAAAAAAGAGTTACGTATAAAGTCATTGTTGTTATTTTTCCGCACGGCATCACCCGTGCGTTGTGTGGTATAGAGCGACGCCCAATTCATAGTGTAAATATAAACCCCAATCCCCTAAAGGGGCTTCAGTTGTAAATTTATTTTCAGTCCGGAAATTGCAGTGGAGCTAAATGAATGTTTTCCCTTCAAAGGGCAGGGGCGTTTTGGCACGAAATTTAGGTTTTTCTGAAAACACTTTATCTATGAAAAATGAATACAGCGCACAGGTGTCTCAAACCATTAATGCCTCATTGTGGGAAGTGTGGGAAGCGCTGGTGACACCTGAGATCATCAAAAAGTACTTCTTTGGTACCGATGCAAGATCAGACTGGACGGTGGGCAGCACGCTCACATTTACAGGCACGTGGGAGGGCAAAACCTACGAGGACAAAGGGACCATACTTGAGAACGATCCCGGTAAGCGATTGAAATACAGCTACTGGAGCTCAATGTCCGGCATCGAAGATCTGCCGGAAAACTATGTGGATATTACTTACGAGCTAAACGAGAAAGATGGTAAAACGATGATCACCATTAGCCAGGATAATATACCCTCGGAAGAAATGAAGGCACATGCTGCTGAGAACTGGGGAAAAGTGCTCAATGGCCTCAAAGACTTACTGGAACAAAACGACAAATAACATTCTCTTTTTTTTGCTGCCGGCCCTTCGGGCCGGTTTTTTTTGCTGCCTGTGGTACCCTAAAATACAAAGTCCGGCAGTTTGTGCCGGACTTTGAGGAAGGAATATTAAAGAAGATGTATTAGAAGGGAAAATTAAATTTGCTATCTATCTACTTAAAAGTATCGTGCCAGCATTTAATTCCCTGATTATCAATATTCGCCTGAATGGACGATTGTGTGGAAGTCCCGTATATACCAGCCATATGTGTACCTGGATGGGGTTTACTCCTTATCTTCCTGCTTGCACTGTGCCATGAACATTTCGTTGTGATTTTTGCCCCAGTGTGGTTTGGCGATATCATGGCCTGCAGGAGTTGCTGCTTCCTTTTCAAACAATGCCTCCGCTTTTTCGAAGTACGGCAAAGCTATTTTCTTGCCACCGCCGTAGGCCTTGGGCGTAAACAGCTTGCTGGTGCCCTGCAGGTAGTACATCCTTGGATTGTCAGGATTCAACTCCTTAGCGCTTTCCAGGTTTTGGGTGAATAACTGGCCATATTTCTGCCAGCGGTTCATTGGGTCTACCGCCATACGTGAATTAGCGATCATAGCTGCCAGCACATAAGTTTCATCATTATCTTTTTTGAGAATGCTCACTGCATCTTCCCTTTCCTTATCGGCCTCATCAAGATATGCATCGCGCTTGGTCGCATCTTTTTCCATGTAGGCCAATACTGTTTTGGCAAAAGCCAGGTAGTAGTGCGTTACCCATTCGCCATCCCATTTTTTGGCAATGAGGGCCAGTTTATTGGCCTGTTCCGCTTTTGCATCCAGCGACTGCGAGGTGTCGAACATCGTAAACGTCTTCTCCAGCGGAGCTTTGTAATCCTGCGCCTTAGCGCCCAAAACCGAGAGTGCCATTGCACCCATGAGTATCATCTTTTTCATTGCTTTTTGTTTTATTTGTTCGTTTATTGATTATTCATTTTTTATACCGTTTTGTCAATCACAATCCTAATCTCCAAAATTACAACTCATCCTTTTTAAACTGTGTCAGCGACATATTCACTCCTACAAATATTGATCTGTATAACGCAGGTACGATGGGATTCCTACCTGTAGCCGCACCAGCTGCATCGTAGGTATACCTGTATCCAAAGATATTGTGCTGGTTGGTGATATTGTCAATACTCAGGTAAAATACGGTGAACCATTTGCCAAAGCTATGCAGGTAGGCAACAGTAAGTGCAAGGTTGTTAAAATCGGGGGTTTTATCGCTCAAAAAATTGGAACTGGTTACTGTACTATACCCCGCATTATAGTAAGGCCTGCCGCTGGCGAAACTGTAAGTGGCGCTGAAATTGGTCTGCCATTTCTCTACAAAATATTTGGCGACTAGATTAAGGTTGTGATTGGCAATGTAGGTAGGCGTGGCCTCATAAGGAAAGTTCTGATAAAGCCTGCGCGTATCAATGTAGCTATACGATATCCAGTAGTCGAGGTTCTTTACGCTCTTTTTGTCTCGCCAGAAAAGCTCCAGCCCCTGTGCATATCCGTGCCCGCTGTTGTTCACACTGGTTGTGTCCAGTATAGTGCGGTAACCACTCGGGTCATAAGTGCTATACACCTCACGTACCAGCTCCGTATAGCTTTTGTAATATCCTTCAAGTCGCAACGTCCTGTCGTTCTTGCTCCACTGCCAGTTGGCAATATAATGCGTGGCTATCTGCATGTTCAGCTTATTCTGCAAGCCGGCAAGAAGGTACAAATTATCAGGATCCTGGTAAAACATACCACCCGCCACCGATATCTGGCTATGGTGCCCCGTCTTTATGGCCATAGATAACCTTGGGGCTATATCGTCCTTGTTCAGCAGTACGCTATGCTCATAGCGTATTCCCGGCCTGATGGCCAGTATATTAATGGGCGTCCACTCCAGCTCCGTATAACCGGATACTATTCTTTCATTAAAGTCCTGTTTGAAATAATTGTTGAAGTTTTTTGAAATGCCGAAGCTCTGCACATCAGAACCTACAAGGAGGTTCAGCCGGGAAGTGAAATAGTCCTTCCCCTCTACACGAAATTGTGTGCGGTAATCTGTTTCATTTATAGGTACCGGTCCAAAGAAATTATTGGTCTGATCAAGGCTGTAGGAAGCACCCACGTAGAAGCTGTATTTATCTTTGAACAGTTGCTTGTACGAGACATTCGAATAATAATACTGGTCCTTCGTCTTAAAATTTATAGTATCTCCCAGGTTCCTGAACTCTTTAGAAAATGTATCGATCTTAGCTGTATCTGATACTCCGGCATAGGGGTTAGGCACGGCTATTCCGCTGGTGTTATAAGAGCCGTTCACGCTTATTTTCAGGATGCCGTTCTTATTCGGCTTCCATACATATCGTGCATTGCCCGATCCGCCTACCGGAACATTGTAAAACTTAAAGTTGGTAGTGGCAAGTCCGTAAAAAGGAGTAAGATTATTGTAGCTGCCACCCACATCCAGTGAGCTGTTCTTCCATTTTTTGGTGCCCGAGGCATATATGCCCGCCATGTTCAATCCCAGGTTCACGGTGCTTTTGTCCGGAAGATCCGTCGTATTAAGTTCCAGCACGCCAGACAGCGCCTGTCCATAACGTGCACTATACCCGCCGCTGCTGAAAGACACACCCTGGTAATTGAACGCTCCGAAGCGGCTACGCGTAGCCACACCTGGAGGGCCGCTAAAGAACGCATTTTGCACAACAAGCCCATCAACCAGTATCGACAATTCACTTGCGTCTCCACCCCTAACGAACAAGCCATTTTCAGTGCCGGTCTGCTGTGTTCCGGGCAGCATCTCTATTGCCTTTACCACATCGGCATTGGCACCGGCGGTAGTAACTATATCAAGTGGCTTCAATATTGTTTTGTTATTATCGCTGGATGCCCCAAACGAGCCCGCTGTTATTACTACCACATCGAGGTCGTGCGCTTTTGATTTTATGTGCAGCACTATGCCGTCCATATCGCCGGCGATAACTATAGGCAGGCCACCGTTCTCATGACTCACCTCTGATGCCACTATGGTCTGGTTGCCTTTTTCTGTAGTGGTGAACCTGAAGATACCCAGGCTGTCCGTCGTGCCGCCATCTAGCGTATTATCCAGGTATACATTGGCGTTCCTTACCGGTTTGTTCTTTTCGTCGAGTACTGTGCCGCTGAGTTTGTATTGAGCGCTGGCCACATTAGCTACCAGCAGCAAAAAAGGTAAAAAAGCGAAATTCCTGAAAAGTCCCGATCGTATATGTTGTTGCATCAAATATGTGATTTGTGGAGGCAAAGCTATGCGCTGAGTAAAAGATATGAAAATTTATTTCGGCTAATTATTGTGGCTAATCGGTAAACGGCAATTATATAGCGGCGAAAATGCTATTTCCTTTAGCCTGGCGCTGTATTATCAGCTAAACGAAAGGAAAAATCTTACCAATACCATCAAAACTATACGAGCAGAACAGCCAGCGGCTTGGCAGTCAAATCATAAAAAAACGAGACACATGGTTCACGTGTCTCGTTGCTAAATAATAAACTACTATCCTAATTCACCGATTTCACCAGCTTATCAGTCTTTATTTTCTGGCCATCGGTATCATAGATCGTGATCATGTAAATGCCATCAGGAAGTGTGCTGACGTCTATGTCTTTGGCCTCAGATATATTCATTACAGACCTGCCGTCTATACCGCTGATGAGCGCGCGCACCTGTATGGGCGCTTCTATATGCACCATAGTTTGCGCCGGGTTGGGGTATATCCTCACATCGACCTTGCTCACGCCCGACACATAGGATATCCCGCTACCGCCAGTGTAGATGTACGCATCCGAAAATGACTGGCAGCCATTGGTATCTGTGACCTGCACCTTGTAATTGCCACTGCCGGTAGACGGTGTGCTGGATGATGTTGCTCCCGCGATCATTGACGCGTCTTTGTACCATTGGTAGGTAACATAGTATGACCCGGTATAAAAAATGCCGCCGGCATAAGAAACGATCGGGTCAGGTAACGGATACTGGCTCACTGTTAACGATGGTGTCATCGTCGTGCAACTGCCCGGAATAGTGATCTGTACACTATAGTCGCCGGGAGTGGTTGCGTTGTATATAGCGTTAGTTGCCCCTGGTATCAGTACTCCGTTGAAATACCATTGATAAGTTACTGTACCGGTAGCGCCGGACACATTCGTGGTAAGCAAGGCGCTGCTGCCCCAGCAATACGACGCAGATGTTATTGGCATTACGATCGCTGCGTTTATTACTGTTACCACTGTATCTGCATGTGTTTCGTCACTGCAGCCTGTAGCCGGGTTCGTCACCTGCACCCGGTAACCGCCACCTGTGGTCGCCAGGTATGTCGAATTAGTAGCACCGGCAATTACAGAGCCGCCAACATACCATTGATAGGTATACCCGGCCACTGCGGCGGCGTTGAGCGTTACACTACCACCGGCACATAGCAAGGTCGGACCAGAGGGCGTTATCGTTACATCTGGTAGTGGGTTCGCAACAACATTCGTTGTAGCTGAAGTAGCCGTACAGCCATAACTGTTGGTAACGATCACGTAATATCCGTCTGATGCACCTGCAGTGTAAGACTGTACTGTCGCGCCGCTTATCGCGCCTGCAGCATTATACCATTGGTAAGTATAATCTGCCTCGTAATTTGCTGTCATCATCACGCTTCCTCCCTGGCAGAATGTGATAGGGCCCGACAGCGTGACGTTTGCTGTTGGCGACGGATTGCTTGTTATGGTAATTACATTGGAAGTAGCAGAACACCCGGTGCTGTTGGTAACAATTGCAGAATACGAGCCCGTATCAGTTGTGGAGTATGAACTGCCGTTCGCCCCGGTGATAGCTACGCCATCCAGCAACCACTGGTAGGTAAGACCAACACCGACAGTCGCATTAAGCGTAGTAGTAGTACCCGCACAAATAGTCGAGCCGCCTGCATCGGTGATCACTGCAATCGGGACATCTACCGTCACCAGCATTGGGATAGAAGTAGTGCTGCAACCGGAACTATTGGTCACCATTACCTGGTAGCTTCCACCCACCGAGGCCATATAACTGGATGCCAGTGCGCCGGGAATAGCCACACCACCCACGTA
>CAINOM010000218.1 GCA_903851455.1 uncultured Bacteroidota bacterium
GTAACCTGAAACGTATCATTGTGCAACTGCCGGAATGGACGAAGGAAGAAGGCGATAAATACGATAACCTGCGGGACATCTATTCTGCACTGGTAGGGCAGTATGGCCGCTACATGGGCCATGTGGTAAAGAATGTGGGCGGTGTGTACGAGACGCCAAAGAGCGTGGAGCAAACTGGCGAAGATGTATATGAGCCAACTCCCAAAGCGATACAGGAAGAGGCTGTTACGTTCCTGAACAAACAACTGTTCGAAACACCATCCTGGCTGCTGGACAAGAACATACTGAACAAGATCACAAACCCGGTAATGTCTGAGCAGGTGAGCAATGTGCAGGTGGGTATACTTAACAGCCTGCTGTCCGGAGCTCGACTTAACAGGATGGCTATTTCCACAAACCGTTTTGGAGACCAGAACACTTATACGCTGGACAAGATGATGGACGATGTGAAGAAGGGCATCTGGAGTGAACTGGCTAGCAAGAAGGCGATAGATGGTTACCGCCGCAACTTGCAGAAAGCCTATGTGGAAGCGCTGATAAATGTGATTAATCCACCGGCCATGCAACCGGGAATGCAGGTAAACCCAATGAACTTTACCAGCAAAAATTCTGATGCGATATCTATTGCGCGCGGCCAACTGGCTGAGTTGAAGACAGAGATCGCGGCAGCAATGCCGGGCACCAAAGACAAAATGAGCAAGTATCACCTTCAGGATCTGTCGTTCAGGATAACGAAGGCGCTGGACCCGAAGGGGTAGGGTATTACCTTTAGTTAATAAGCTCCATTTACCCCTGGTAGATGGAGCTTGTTTTTTCATATCGGATCCCTCACCTGGAGGTGCTGACAACTAACCGGTCATTTCATAGCGCCGATCAGTTTGCCATGAAACCCTAACTTTGACTCGTGAGCACTTTACAGAAAAGGTTCTTTGGGTATACTTTAATATGGGTGATAGTGATCGTGCTAAGCATGGCTGGCAGCTATTTCAATTCCATATTGCTGGATATCCCTTTTTCATGTCCGCCAGGAGCTGCCATTTACCGCCCGCTGGCTGGTGTGGATACCACTCACAGCTCCTGCAATGATGCTGGCCGGGAAAATGAACTATGCCGAAAATAAGGTCTCTTCTTTTTTGGTCTATCATGTTTCGATCTACCTGTTACTGTGTACTGTACATATTTTCCTCGCATCACTTACTGCACGGTTCATTAATCTCATGCTCGCGCAACCAGCCGACTATACGATCATTTTGAAAAAGTGCGCGATAACGGGAGTCTTTTTCAACTTCATCGTCTATAGCCTCATACTGCTTTTTATAAACGGGACTAAGCACTACCGGGACCTTCAAAATGAAAAACTTAAGGCCGTAGCCCTGGAAAAATCGCTCGCTGATGCACGGCTGCAATTTCTGCAGCACCAATTGCAGCCCCACTTTCTTTTTAATACCCACCACGCTATCATCACCCTGATAAAAATGGGCGAAACTAAAAAAGCGGTCGATATGCTCGAAAAGCTCAGTGATCTGATGCGTATTGCTATCCGGGAGGTGAATGACCATAAAGTGCCGCTGCACAAAGAGTTAGAAACACTCAAACTTTACGTGGGCATTCAACAAACCCGCTTCGAGGACAAGATGAGTGTAGAATACAGTATAGATGGTAAAGTAAGTGAAGCCTTAGTGCCGAGTATGATATTGCAACCACTGGTGGAGAATTCGATAAAGTATGCAGTGGAGCAGTCGCCAGGGCGGACAAGGATAAGCATTAATGCGATCAATGAAAATGACGTGATGACCCTAACGATCAGGGATAGCGGAGATAAGAAGCCTGCAGGAAGAGAAATAATAAAGGGCGTTGGACTATCAAATTCTGAAGAGCGGTTGCTCAAACTCTATGGAAATAATGCCAGTTTATTTATTGGCCGATCCAGTGACAAAGAGAATCATGGCATGGAAGTAACTATAAAAATACCATTGCAATATGCGGCAATGTAACATACTGATAGCGGACGATGAACTGCTGGCGAGACAGGCGATAAAACTGGCCCTGACGGAAAATGCGGCTATCAATATCGTTGCCGGATGCGGTGACGGGGCCGAGGCGATCTCCATGATAAAGCTGCATCTGCCTGATGTTATTTTCCTGGACGTACAGATGCCTCTGCACAATGGTTTTGAAGTATTGGGAGCCCTCCCCGGAAATTATGATCCTTATCTTATTATTGTTTCTGCCCACGAACACTATGCTTTGAAGGCATTTGAACATGATGCTTCAGATTATTTGCTGAAGCCCTTTAGTGATGCTCGTTTTAATAAAGCCTTTCAAAAGGCCTACCAGAGATGGGAGAAAGCGGATAACGAAAGTGCTGCAAAATCCCCTCTCGCCAAAAGAATGCAGCAAATGATTCCTGCGGCAAACCCATATAGAAGCAGGCTCACAATAAAGGACGGAATAAAAATGACGTTAGTGCCTGTCGAGGATGTGATCTTTATCGAGGCCAGCGGCGACTATACCTCCATACGTACGCTTGATAAAAAGCATCTCCATAACGAGACCCTCAAAACATTGGAAGCTGTTCTTGATCCTTCTTATTTTGTCCGTATTCACCGTTCGTTCATCGTAAATGTCAGGTTTATTAAAGAGCTCGTTTCTCACTACAATGTCGACTATACCGTGGCGTTGCAGAACGGCGGGCAACTAAAACTAAGCAGGA
>CAINOM010000219.1 GCA_903851455.1 uncultured Bacteroidota bacterium
ACATCGCCCACGCTGAACGGCACCCACCCCAGCAGCACCATCCTCAGCGTCTGGAAGGGATAGTAAAAGTATTTGTCGTAGACAGTAATGTGGCCATACAGCAGATGCATGCACATCCACGACAGCACTACCAGCACCACAAACACGATCAGTTTCCTCTTTAGATTCATAGTGATCTCCTCGTAAAAATCTTTATTATAATGTAGAGACACAACATTGGTCCTCACATACAGGAGAGGCCATGCATGGCGTCTCTACAAAACTCGTGTATAATTCAGCATCATAGCCCAATGCCCTTGATGCGGCATTCCCCCTTGCGCGTGGCCCCAGTGTATAGCGAAGGGGGCAAGGGGGATGTTGTCTCGCACCACTCCCCTTTTGCGATCCTTAAAACCACATGAAAAAACCGCGCCTCCGCGCCTTAGCGGTTAAACCACCTCGCGCGGAATACTAATACTCCTTATCAGACCGCAGCCCCTTTATCTTGCCCGTCTTCCATGCCTTCATATCTTCCTTATACTGCGCCTTGTTGCGCTCCGTCATAGATGCGGGGTCCAGGTCGCCCAGGTCGGGCTTGCCGGCATTTACCCATGCTGTATACCAGTAGTCCGCAATATCTGCTATCGCCGACTTCATCTGCTGCTCCACCATCCCATTCAGCAACTCATGATACACATGCGCGTACTCCTCGCTATGCACCGGCTGACCGTATTTATTCTTCTGCACCTTGCCATCCTTGCCCATCACATACTGTTTATCCTCCGGATTGTCCTTGCGCATTTTGGCCTCTATGGTCAGCAACGGGCGCCCCAGCGCATAGCTGCTGTCTATCATATCCCACGTAGTTTTTTCTATATCGTCCACATAGTGCGCCGCCCCGGTATACAAGTGGTAGTTCTTCCCATACAGCTCCGGCAACTGCGACTCCCAGAACCCATGTATGCCCTCCTGCCCCGTCAGCTGGCCGTTGTGGTTCACAGAGGTGTGCAGCGGCATGTGCGCATCGGCTATGTAATGCCCCAGGTCCGACGCCAGGAAGAGTATCTCCGTCTTCCTTTTGTTCTTCATCGCATCCGTCAGCTTCACCATCATATCCTGTATGTACCATGGCAGTATGCCGTATTTATCCAGCGTGTCCTTGCCAAACCTTGCTATGGCCTCACTCATAGTGTGCGGCATACTGGCGCGACCGCTATAGTTGTAGCTTTCCAGGTCGGCATAGTGGCGCGGGCCCTCGGCCCTGTCGGCGAGTACATGCTTGCGCACATCCGGCACCGTGCTCTCTTCCACTATAAAGTCGCAATGGTTATAAAAGAACATACCCATCTCGGCAGGCAGGTTCAGCACCGCACCCTTGTTGATGTGGTTATGTCCCCACACGCCCCAGCCCAGCACCACCGAGACACTGCCCGTTAATACGATCGTAACAATAAGTGTGGTAAATATTTTCTTGTTCATAAAAGTTGTGTTATTGGTTCGACTTCGCTCACCATGAAAATAACAGCGCTCACCATAATGTCATACTACGCTCGCAATATATCTACGCCAAACTACATGAAAAAAATGATTTCATCGCCAATGCCCCATTTTACTACAAAAAAATAATGAGGTAAATGAGGCCTGCGGTTTCGCTGAAATGCTTGCCTGTGGCTGATATTATTTTTTGTTCAAATTTCCCATTATTACCCGGCGGTAGTTCGCAGTTCACAGTTTCCAGTTGGCAGTTCCCTGTTGGTAGTTGGTCGCGAGCAGGTCAACCACAAGGGATTGCCCCTACGTTACTTTTTTTTGTGCTATGCCCCACTTTTTCCGAAAAATAATGGGTGAATGGGGCATGCGATTTTGCCGAAGTACTTGCCTATGGCTAATATTATTTTTGTTCAAATTTCCCATTATTACCCATTTATAAGTTGGCAGTTCACAGTTGGCAGCTGGCAGTTTCTTGCGCGATTGCTAGATTCTGCCTCTATACTTTTGCACTCCCGTTATACATTGCATCGTTTATGTTGCGATCAAAATATCACAGTTTTTCTGAAAAAAAAGTTTGCGCAAGTTTGTGTTGCTATTCAATGATTTAGTGCCGAAAAATATCACAAAAATATCACAGGCCTATCACACGCTTTTACCCATATTTTTAGCCAAAAAATTGAATGACTATATCTGTGATGTATAACAGCCAATGTCTGGTATTTTTTTGCCTAAATCTCTGCAAACCACACTAGAATGGCCGCAAGAAATGTGCCGAATAAGAGAAAATGACACGAAAGATTCCCACAAATTTTGATCAGGATTTTAGGATTAATGGATCTTCAGGAAAGCAGGTTATTGCCCCCCCCTTCGAAGCTCTGGCAAGCTGTAGGTGGCAACAGCTTTATAGAAAACAAGATACTCTCCGGCACACGGCGCCCCACTTCGGCAAGCTCAGTGCGGGCTCTAGCGGGCGAAACCTATTCGCCATGGATGTAACCGGGATTACAAATCCCTAACCATGGCATTCGCATTACAAATCCGAATGAGCGGGGAACGCTTTGCTGGTGTTTAGGTGTGGGACGCTCTTCGAGACGTACCACACCATGCCGTTCGCTTACGCGTTTGGGGGTTGGGTATTTTTCGTATCTTTATATAAGAAAATTCAGAGCAT
>CAINOM010000220.1 GCA_903851455.1 uncultured Bacteroidota bacterium
CACTGATCGTATCGTTCGTATTCAGGTAGCTGCCGGGCCCAAGTGTGCGGATATGCCAGCCCCTGAGACTGTACGGGCCGCCGGCAAAATACTGCTTGATGTAGGGTAGGGCAGACGATCTGCCATAAGGTATGCCAATGCCTCCCGAAAAACGAAACGCAAATACTGAATGTGGCAAGGTGAAATAGTGCCGCACGTCAAAATCGAATTTTGTGTATTGGGCGAAGTTTTTGATTTTGTAACTGTCTATCACCGATGCCCCTATTTGGTTGATCGCACTTAAAAGGCCGCCGGCCTCTTCTACAGACAATCTAAGGAACGAATAGTTCCGGCCGCGTTTTTTTATATTATTGTCAAACGTAAAAGAGAGGTTCTCCCCCTCGATGAACGCACTCTTGTAGCTGTTTTTCAAGTATTCATTGGTGTTGAGTAATTGAGTAAAAGAAGGAGACTCTGCTGATAGGTTTATTATGTTCACAAATGCCGGCGAAAAGGTCCAGGTCTTCGTTGTCGTCTCTTTCCAGCTGTATGAGAAGTTCGCGCTGGTGTTTTCCAGTGTGAAATAATTTACGCGATCTATCACGTTCTCACCTACGCCCAATATTGTGTGCGGCAGGTTGTTATTGCCAAACAGGTCCGATGGGAATGGTGCGATGAACTTCGGGAAATCGACACTTGCATTCACTCCGTAGTACTTGGTCTGCAAGGTGAGGTTATGGAGCAGGTCGTTCCCTGTAGCTGGTGCCAGTTCTAAGCCTCCGTTTACGCCTACCGTCAGCAGGTTAGCCCCGCGTGCGAAATTCCGGTTGCGTACGTTCACACCAACAGAGCTGCCCAACGAATAAGTTGACCCGCTGGACACAACCGGGTTTATGGTAAAGTCAAGTTTTTTCACCTTGCTCAGGAAAATATAGCAGTCCAGCTTGGTCTTGTCATCGCGCCGTGGATTGTATATGATCTTGATATACTGGAAGGTGCCCAGTTCATTGAGTTTCTTATAGGTTTTATCCTCATCTGCCTGTGAGTAAAATTGTCCGGGAGAGAGATAGATGTGCTCATAGATCACCCGGGCATGGATATACTCGCTATGATATTTAAAACGAACACTGTCTACCGTCTCCGCCAGCATAGAGGAGTCTTTTATATCCTTCACGCTCACAAAGTCGGGGAAAATAGTGATGCTGGCTACAGTAAATTTCTTATAGGCGTCCGGGTCGTCAGCCAGCCGGATGGTTCCATCAATATCGATCTTGTGGTCATAGCTTCGTTTCGCCGGCTGTATGAAGTTAACGGCATTTTCAAACGGGCTTTCCACATTTTTGAATACTGTTTTATCCACGGTATCCATCCCGTTCATAAAATTTACATTTTCCTGCGAGAACTTCCAATAACCGTTATTGCGCACCAGCTGTGTTACACGGCTGCGCTCGTCATCAAGCATTCCTTTAGTGAACTCTTTGTTTTTTTCCAGCACTGTCTCATCCAGCGAACCGTGTACTATTCTCGCTATCGCGCTGTCGTCTACGTCATAGCTAACATTGTTTATGCGGTAGTTGATACCGGCAATGATATCATACTCAGGGTATGCCTTCTTTTTAGAAAACCTGACAGTATCCTTCACTTTAGCATAAAAGTACCCCTGCGCGTTCAGGTAGTTCTTCATGTTCTCGGCCGATTTGGCCATTTTAGAGGAGTCGAAGATCTCCGGCCTTTCTACTGACTTGGGCAGCGATGTATCTGGCTTTTCATGCAGCCGGTAATAATGGCGGTTATAGAACACAAGCTTGAACGGGATGCCAAATAATGTGCTGTTCCGCTTCTGTATGATGTAGCGGGTTAGGTTATCCTTCAGTTCACCCTTGTTAACGATCTTTTTTTCTGTCTTAAGTGTTAGGTTATTTTTGCGCACCAGGTACTGCTTATCATCCAGGTGTTTTGTTGTATTGCAGGCAACTGGCAGAATTAACGCCGCCAGCAGTAAATAAAAAAGGATATTCCTATTATCAAAAAATCTTTTGCCCATCAGGTAACTACAATTTTATTATAGTTTTGCAACGTATGCTCTCGAAAGCGCAAAATAAATACATTCGGTCGTTAACACAGCAGAAATTCCGCAATGAATATAAGGTATTTATTGCGGAAGGGGAAAAGATAGCACTGGAGTGGCTCATGTCTGAAACTTCCATTCAGTTGATCATCGCTACCGAAGATTGGGTTGCGCAACACCAGTCTGCCATAACCCGGCATCCCGAGGCTGCACTGCACATCGTAAAAGGCTCGGAATTGGAGGCGCTGACCACGTTGCAGACCCCCAATCATGTGCTGTTGGTTGTGCCGCGACCAGCAGAAAAAGCGATCCCGCATTTAAATGAGTGGTACCTTGCACTAGACGATATCCAGGACCCCGGCAATATGGGTACGATCATCCGCATTGCTGACTGGTTTGGCATAAACCACATTGTTTGTTCGCCGGGCTGTGTGGATGTGTATAACCCAAAAGTTGTGCAAAGTGCTATGGGCGGGCATTTGAGAGTAGGGATATATGAGTCGGATCTCGTTACTTTCCTCTCAGGTTGCCGGTTGCCTAAGATATCGGCTACATTACATGGCCACAGTGTTTATGAAATGAAACGCCTGGATGCAAGCGTGCTGATAATTGGCAATGAATCAAAAGGGGTTTCAGACAGGGTAGGGGCGTTGGCAACGCAGGCGGTCACCATTCCGCGAAAAGGTGGTGCAGAATCATTGAATGCAGGAGTTTCAGCAGGCATATTATGTGCACTGTTACTTCCATGTTAAAATCATTTTCAGAAATTGCACGGATTAAACACATAACGGCAACAATAGTCTAACCATCGAAGATCATTTTATGAAAAACATATTTCTTATTTCCGCGCTCTTGGTTACAGGTATCACTTGTGCTACGGCCCAGAGTATGCTCAAAGTGCGCCTCGCCGATAATTCAAAGTTAAATGTAGAAGTCGATGGGCGGTATTTCAATAAAACAGGTACTTCGGTCACCGTCGGTGATCTTCCTCCCGGTCGTCACAGATTTGCCATATACACCCTGGTGCAGGATAGGCGTGGCAGGGGGCGGCAAGAGTCTGTTTATTCGGGGAAGGTAGTCACACATGGTGGATATGTTACCGTATTTACCTACGATCCAAACACCGGAGAGACCAATGTGCAGGAGCTGGACATAAATAGTTATCAGCAGAACATACCTCCTGCGGCCAATGGAAGCGGCGGGTATGACCAGCGCAATACACCACAGGTCAATAACAACAATAATGATTATGGCAATGATAATAAATACGTCAATCCATCCAGCCCGGTAGCATCGCCGGTGCCTGCAGACGCTATCGGTACGCTCACAGACGACAAAATAAATGTGCTGAAAACAAAAGTAGCTGCGAAAAAAACGGATACCGAGAAAATGAATGTTCTTAAAGACGAACTTAAGGACGAGAAGATCACCACAGACCAGGTAGCCCTGATTATGGATTGGTTCAACTTCGAGAGCACCAAGGTCGACTTCGCTAAATGGGCTTATGCAAATACCGTTGACAAAGAAAATTTCGCCAACCTCGACAGCAAACTATCCTACAAGAACTACGAAGACGACCTCAATAAATTTATCCAGGACAGTAGCAGGTAATTACGGAAAAATCCCCAGGCGGAGATTCCACATTCCAATCTCTGTGCAGATGAAAATGTCTACGTTGCTCAGTCTACTTCACCCTCTCCTTCGGAGAGGGCCGGGGAGAGGTCTCTCTTGTCTGATTTTTCTGGAATTTGAACTTTGGAATTCAACACAAAATATCTGTTGTAAAGTGCGCCGGTAGAAATTCCGATCATACAGCCAAGCAATGCCCCGCAGGTCACATCCAGCGGATAATGCACCCCTACATACACTTGTGCAAAAGCCACAATGCCGGCCCATAGTATCGCCACGGGCCATATCCATTTAACCATCTTGCCCATTGTCATCGCCGTGAATATGCCTATTGAAAAGTGGTTGGCGGCATGGGAGGAAGGAAACCCATACAGTCCTCCGCATGGTACAATAAGATGAATGACACTGGCCAGGTAAGGATTGTTGCAGGGACGTAAACGGTGAAAATGCGGCTTTAACAATGTGGCGCTTACCTGGTCAGACAATATGAACGAAACCAGGAAGAAAAGACACCAGATCATCCCTTTTCGCCCGAATTTTGCAGGGATGAATAATCCCAGGAAAAGATACAGGGGTGCCCAGAACCACGGATTTCTCAGGAATGGCACGACACAGTCAAAGAATGGAGTATGCCACTGGGTATTCAGGTAATACCAGGCCACATGGTCGTAATACACTACCAGCTCTCGGAAAGTCTTAGGCATATTTCTTTTTAAAGATCATGATCAGGCGGGGGGAGTGCATAGGGTCGTAAGAGCCTAGCTGGTAATCTCCAAAAGTGCTTACCAGGTGCATATCGGCAGGCCGGAATATTTTCACGAAATCCGACTGCGTAAATGCTGCCACCCGCTCGGTGTACTGCCGGGGCTTCTTATCGGCGTCAACGAAATTTATCTCTTTTATAATGTGCTTATGCTCCACCTTGCGGTTTATCTTAAACGTATAGCTGCCGCGCACCACCGTTTCTTCCGGTACAAAGTTGGCCAGCACCTGTTCTGCATTCAGGTAGTCTACTACCAGAATTCCTCCGTTCTTCAACGATGCCGCAAAAGACCGCGCTGCAAGAGCGTGGTCCCGGTCGTGGGCAAAATACCCAAAGCTGGTAAAGAAATTAAACGCGTAATCGAAGTAATTGATGTAAAACGGCAGCCGCATGTCCTGCACAAAAAACTGGAGGTTAGGGCCTTCAAATGCCTTGGCCTTTTCAATGCTGGGGTGCGAAATGTCGATGCCGGTTACATCAAAGCCGTGCTCGGCAAGCTGTTTCGCAAACCGTCCCTCACCGCAGGCTATATCCAGCATAGTGCAGCCGGGAGGCGGCATAAGGTAGTCCAGCAGTTTTTCTACAAACTCCTGCGCTTCAAACTCATCCCTGTTCTGATACAGTATCTTATAAAACGGTGACCCAAACCAATTTTCGAACCAATTCATTTATTGTAGTCTTAGCAACTCGTGATCTGGCCTCAAAAATAGCTTATAGTAGTTAGTAAACAGCAGGATGTACCCGATAAAATCATTATTTTACCGGGTTTTTAGTGCTGTTCTTTGAAATTGGGTAACGTGGGGTTAGTAGCTTATTCTACTTCACCCTCTCCCTCGGAGAGGGCCGGGGA
>CAINOM010000221.1 GCA_903851455.1 uncultured Bacteroidota bacterium
CTTTGGTTTGCAGATACATGGCTCGTGCAATATCAAAAGCTAAAGGGTGTAACTGTATACATCACACAGTCGGCACAAGATGGAGGTATAAGCAAAACATTCTCCGTGAACACTTTTGCCGGGACGCCCGTCCATGAAACCGGGATATACCATATGTTACCCCGGTTGGAGCATTACTTTCCGTTCTTGCTGCTGATATACGCCATTGGGCTGGCATTCATGCTGTGCCGGTTTGCCATAAGTATAGTGCAGGCACGCGGGCTAAGAACCGCAGGACTGCTGGAAGCACCCGTGGAATGGAGCGATATGCTGTCGTACTGGCAAGATAAATTGGAGATCGCAAGGACCGTGAAACTATACCTGTCTGAGCGCGTGAATGCACCGATGATGCTGGGAGCTTTGAAACCGATAATACTGCTGCCGGTGGCTACTATGAACCACCTGACCGTGGAACAGGTAGAGGCCATATTGATGCACGAGCTGGCACACATAAAGCGGCACGACTACCTGCTGAACATCTTCCAGAATATTGCTGAAACGATCCTGTTCTTTAACCCGTTCGTCTGGTTGATATCACGCAACATAAGACGGGAAAGAGAGCATTGCTGCGATGATATGGTGGTAGCAGGCGCAGCCAATCCGCTACCCTATGCACGGGCGCTGGCCATACTGGAAAACAACCGCGCCAGCAAAGAGAACAAACTTGCCCTTGCGGCAACAGGTCCTAAAAATCAATTGTTTCACCGGATAAAAAGAATAATGGAAATGAAAAAGAACAATGTCAACTACAGCCAGCTAACTATCATTATAGTAGCCATTATTGCTATCTCGTTTTCGATAGCCATGTTCACGTTCACACCTTCATTCGCACAAAAGGCAAAAAATGATACCGCAGATACCACTACGAAAACGAAAAGCGTGTACAAATACAGGGCTGTAACCATAGACAGCAACGGTAAAAAAACCGAAATAGTAAAGGAGTCGGACAAGCCGCTACATGAAGACATGAATGAAGATAGTGACGTGGTGACGGTAAACATATCCGGGAGCGATGATTCGGATGAGAAACGCCAGGGGACAAAGACGATGTCCTATTCATATTCCTACTCAAACAATGGTAATGACAATTTCGACGAGGTGCTAAACAAAGTCATTCTCCCGGCGAGGAATGCAGACGCTGCAATTATTTTTAATGAAGTGGAAAGTGAATTAGGTAAAATTAATGACGTTGATTGGGACCAAATAAAGGCCGAAATAAAAAATGGCCTTGCCGAAGTCGACAAAGCACTTAGTGATGAACGGGTAAATAAGGAAATAAATATTGAAGTAAAAAAAGCATTGGAGAACACCAAAAAAGAGTTGGAAAAAGCTAAAACAGAGATGGTAAAGAGCCGGCAGATGCAGGAAGAAGTAAGAGCAAAAGCGGGGAAGGGAAGCATGGCCCCGATCGCTAAGGCAGAAATTGTGGAGGACAGGGGAAGTGAGCGTACCGATTATGAAGAAATGCTGAATAAGATGGAACATGACCGCCTTATAGACCGCACAACAACCTATAGAGTTGAAAAGAAAAAGGGTGGCTTGTACATTAACGGCGAAAAGCAGCCAGAATCTATTTACAACCAGTATAGCGAATACCTGAAAGATAAATCGGTAAGCATAAAGGGCCATAAAGGCAGCCTAAGCATATCGGTAGATAATTAGCAAATGAAAGCTCTGCTTCAATAGACCCATCATAAAGCCTTCCGCAAGTTGCAGAAGGCTTTTTTAATTGATCTGTTTCAGCGCATGTGGGTTACTTCCGCCTTGGCGCGGGTGCGGGTGACGACCTCGGTGCAGGATTCGAACGAGGCTGAGGAGCAGGCTGCCTTGCAGGTGGCGCAGCATTCGGCCGGACATTGCCCCCGGGGGCGGCGGGTCGCGGGCTATACGGCGGCTCGTTCCTGATGAAAGGACGATTCCAGATCGTTGGGTTCTGTTGCTGCATGGTTTCTTTGAATGGCCGTGGCTGGTCCCATTTCACTTTGACATCGGCAGGCGCCCCAACCGGCTGCGGCGCCTGCATTACCTGTGCAGGTACCGGGCGGGTACCATCGGACTTCAGGGGTTCTATCCTGGCCGGGTGATAGTTGTTCAGGACGTTGCTGCTGATATGATCCTGACCACGCGCCGAAACATTGTTCAAATGATAAACAGGAACCGGCTTATGGGTGACCTGCTGCACTTCCGAAGTCCGCGGGCCGGAATAATACGTCACATCCCTGCCGCCGAAGGTATTGGTGATATAATGTGTTCGTTCTATGATATGATGTGTATGGTGCGGCCCATGAATAAAATCGCTGCGCCAGACATTTGAGTAATGAGGTTTGTAAATATGGCGTGGAGGCATGAATATCCACCAGTCCTCGGGACAGGAATAACCTTCACCCGCCCAGACAAAGCCGGGATACAGGGGCGCCCAGCCGCAGAAACCATCGCCCCAGCGCCATGCTACCCACCCAGGTCCCCACTCATAGCCAGGTATCCAGATCCAGCCATAGTAATCATTGTATACCCAACGGCCATAGTGAAAGCATGCCCAACCCCATGAATAGTCGGACACCCACGTGTTACCGTATTCCGTCATCGCCCAATGGCCGCCGCTAAAATATGGACGGAAGTCGTCGTTCTCGTTCGGTATCCACACATAACCATATTCCGGATCGTTGATCCATTGTCCATAAGGCGAAAGCTCATCGTAGAAAGCCTGGTAGGATACAGTTACATCTGTTTGCGCGTTCGCCGTATGCTGCAGTGCGGTCAGTAACAACAGGGGCAGAGAAAACAACAAGATGATCTTTTTCATTGCGGTTTATTTTGTCAAATATACCACGCAGCGCCAGCAGGTTTTATGATCGTAGTCAACAGAACCCCTAATCCTCGTCACCAGCCGGCCGCGGCGATTTGTCTCCGTTCCCACATTGTCTTAACTTCAATACAAAATACTGTTGTTACATCTTTGCCATGGAACTTGATAAAAATGAATGGCATATACTGGAGCAGGCCATTAGTGAATGGGAGCAGACCGGCAAGCTGACCAAAGAGCAGGCCAGCGGCCTGAGGGAAAGCCTGCAGCTAAAGCATACCGAGCGGCAGCAGATAGCCCAGTATTTTTTCTTTATTGCCTTGTTTTGCACGCTTCTGGCCTTTGGCGCCATTTTTCTGAATGAAAAATTACTGGAGAAGATAAAGCTATATTTCTCCTGGAATGACCTGGCAATTGCCGGAATTACAGCCGTGTTATCTGTACTTTGGTTTTGGTATGTGGGCAGGAAAAGGGACCGGATCAGCCCGGTGGCCTATGAGATATACATGGTACTGGGCAGGCTTTCTGTGCTTACGTCGCTTATTTATTGCTGCAAGCAGGCAGGAGCCAACACGACGTACACGCCGTTTCTGCTGCTGTCGTTTTTCCTGCTGGGTGTACTGAGTCCGCTACTCCGCTCGAAAGCATTATGGATAGGGACGATCGCTGCATTTATTGGCTGGTTTGGGGAGTCCAGCGTCTACGACAGTCACGACAATTTATTTATCGGGATGAATTATCCTATGCGTTATGCGGCTTTGGGATTGGCTGTACTTGTGTTTGGGTTTTTACAGGGGCGAATAATGCAACTTGCATTCACTGCGCGTATTACTTACACAACCGCCCTGCTGCTCACATTTTGCGGGCTGTGGGGCGTGTCTATATTCGGCAATTATAATACGCTGGCCGGATGGCAGCAGGTAAGGCAGGTACACGTACTCGCCTACTCTATCGTTTTTGCAGCGGCGGCGGTGGTGAGCTTCCTGCTGGGTGTAAAATACAAGGATGAAGCCGCGCGGGACCTTGGCGTTCTATTCCTGCTCATCAATTTGTACACCCGATATTTTGAGTATTTCTGGGATTCGATAAATAAGGGCATTTTCTTTTTGATACTGGCTATTACGTTTGGCCTCGTAGGGCGCTGGCTGGAAAGAAATAACCGGAAACGCAGAAAAACAGCCACTGCTAATCAACCATAGATTATTTTTGCGGCCCGAACCTCTTTTTATGGCGCGTTATGTACTGGAAGTAATGTATGATGGCACCTGCTATCACGGATCGCAGATACAGGGCGACACACCTACCGTGCAGCTGGAGCTGAACAAAACGTTGAGCATGCTGTTCCGTAATCCCATTCAAACCGTTGGCGCAAGCCGCACGGATGAGGGGGTGCATGCCCTGTGTAATTATTATCACTTCGACTGGGATGGTGAGCTAAACATGGACCTGCGCTATAAATGCAATTCTATTATGTCGGGCGGGGTTGCTGTGACGAGACTTTTTAAGGCTGCGAACCCGGAATTCAACAGCCGTTTTGACGCGGTAAGACGGCAATACAGGTACCGGATATACAAGAAGAAAAACCCATTCCTGCTGAACAGGGGGCTGTTCTACCCTTTCGCTATGAGCAGGGACATACTTGATGAAACAGCCGGGATCATAAAGGAGTATGAGCAGTTCGAGTCCTTCTCAAAACGTAATGCGCAGTCAAAAACTTTCAACTGTACTATCCACCAGTCTTATTGGGAACAGAACGGCGAGGAATTGCATTATGTAGTGGAGGCCAACCGCTTTTTGCGGGGCATGGTGCGCGGGCTTGTAGGCACGCAGATCCATTTTGCGCGCGGTAAGGAACCCTTAGATGGTTTCAGGAAGATCGTAGAAGCAAGAGACTGCACGCTGGCTTTCTTTGATGTAGCAGGGCATGGGTTGTATCTTGAAAAGATCGTTTATCCTGAGGGGGTGCTGGAGGAGATATGAGATTTATACCGTCTAAACGCCTTAATCCGGCATCGGAAGTATCCAGTAAAAGAGTCTCTTACAAAGGCGCCCGCCCGGGTAAGCCGTTCGAACGGGCAAAGCTCGCAATGCACTCATGAAGTTTTTAAGGCCGCAAAGCGCGAAGGCTCTTGTTTATGCCGATTTTTTTTTGATGTTGCATCGGTACTACAGCATTTTCTGATACGCTTTCATCGTCTCATTATAGGGGGCGATTATCGTTAGCTGCATATCTCAATCCTTGTCAGGTAGAAATTTTCGCATTGTCGCGCAAATCATCTGACCAATCTGCTCCGCCTGGTTTGGGTATTGGATAATGCAAAGTTTCGTAGTTCTTAACCGACAAAGAAAGCACTTCTAACTCGGCACCATCTTTTGAGTCTTCTTTGATCTCTTTTTGCATTAAAATATAGATTCGTGATAAAGCATCATCGTATTGTTTCTCGCTATTTATTAACTGTACCATAGCTCTGGTTTATATTAGAACGCCACGAACAGTTAAAAAGGCTAAGCATTGCTGGACTATTGCTTGTGTTTCGCGAAGCGGCCTCGTTCCTCGCATGGTTGGTTTTCACCCAATCTACCAGTCACCGCTGGCACCGCCGCCGCCGAAGTCGCCGCCGCCAAAACCACCGAAGCCGCCACCGCCATCGCCGCCGCCGCTACCACCACCAAAACCTCCGCCACCACCACGGCCGCCCAGTAGATTGCCGAGGAACATACCTGTGGCGAAATTGCCAAGGCCGCCGCCGCTCATATAGTTACCGCCGCCACCGCCGCCGCGGCCAAACATCTTAATGACAAATATGACGATAATGATAAGAATGATGATAGCCGTGACGGGTACATGGTGCGGTGCGTTTGGCGAACCTTCACCTTTGTATTCGCCCTTTGTGGCTGCGATAACTGCATCAGCTGCTTTTAAAAATCCTACATAATAGTCCTTCTCCTTGAACGCAGGAACCATCTCGTTCCTGATGATGCGGCCACATTGAAGATCCGTAAGTGCGCCTTCCAGACCTTTACCGGGAGAAATATTGATCTTGTGATCTTTGAGTGACGCCAATATCACCACTCCATTATTCTTTCCGCTTCTGCCCACACCCCACGCCTTGCCTAGTTTCACAGCAAAGTCCTCTACATCGTTATCGCCAAGGCTGTCAATCGTTACGATCGTTATCTCATTGGACGTCTCATTACTAAAGTAAAGCAATTTTGCTTCGAGCTGCCCCCGTTCATCGGCTGTGAGCATGTGGGCCATATCGTTAACCAACCGCGGCGGGTCGGGCCTTGGGGGAAGCACCTGGGCAAAAACAGTCAGACCCGAAAACAGGAACAATAACGATAACCCAACAATACTAAGCCGGCAACTCAATTTCTTTCTCATTATTTTCCAAAAACTATTTCGTCAGGCAATTCGTTTTTCTTAATCGCGGGGTCGTAGGGAAAGTGGATAGCGAGCGCGGTACCAAGCTCGTGGATACAATTGCAAAGGCCTTCTGTGAGATTATTCTTCTTCAGGTGGCCGGTCAGTTTTGCGGCTGCGCTTTTCCAGAACTCAGCACCACCGGCCTTTTCATAAATAGCAGTGTCACCAAACAGGGCAAACTGCCTGTCGGTGACTGCTATGTATATGATAATGGCATTACGGGCCTGCGTTTTCTCCATTGCCAGGTTCGTGAATATCTCTTTGGCACGCTGCATGGCGTCCATGTACTGGCAGTTGTGCTCAATGAATACCCGCACCTCGCCGCTGGTTTTACTCTCTGCTTCCTTGATACAGGCAACGATGCGCTGTTGCGAGTCTTTATCAAGTATCTCCTTTTTCCTGAATAATGAAAACATGATAAAAAATCAAAGGTTAAAAAGCAAAGTTAATGATACCAGCAAAGCCCACCGGTTCAGTTAGAATTTCCCGTCACCGATCTTAGGTGCTTTTTGAGCATCAGCATCGGCCTGGAACGGAACTCTTTCTTTAAAGTGGAACATTGACGCAAATATTACGCCCGGGAAGTTGGAAACCTTGATGTTATAATCCTTTACCGCGTTATTATATCCATCGCGCGATACCTTAATGCGGTTCTCGGTCCCTTCCAGCTGCACCTGCAGGTCCCTGAAATTCTCCGTAGCCTTGAGCTGCGGATACTGCTCGGAAACAACCATCAACCTGCCCAGCGCCTGGCTGAGTTGGCCCTGTGATGCCTGGAACTGCTGCAATTTTTCAGGAGTCAGATCCTTTGCATCTACCTTGATCTGCGTGGCAGAAGCCCTCGCCTGAATTACATCTGTAAGTGTCTTGGTTTCGAAATTTGCAGCTGCCTTTACTGTAGATACGAGGTTTGGAATAAGGTCAGACCGGCGCTGA
Organism: uncultured Bacteroidota bacterium; assembly: GCA_903851455.1. GTDB lineage: Bacteria > Bacteroidota > Bacteroidia > Chitinophagales > Chitinophagaceae > Nemorincola. The sequence goes on from CAINOM010000221.1 coordinate 7,206, forward strand.
TAGCTGCTCTGTACATCTGCCCATTTATTGTCGACCTCTTTGCTGGCCATGTTCATGCCATTATAGTTGCTGATACCGCAGCCGCCTAACATTAAAATCAGTAATACAATTACGCCTAAGGCGATAAGTCCTCCTTTCATAAATCTTATTTTTTATCAAAAGTAAGTCATGAAAGCTGAAAATTATATTAATAGTCGGCAAGTGGCTGCAAATAGTCGGTGACCATATGGTTTTTAATGGCTGAAAACCACCGGATTATCGGCCAGTGGCTGAGGGACCGCGATAGTTGCTGCGCCTGTCCCAGTTGCCGAAGTAATAACGGAGACTAAATCCGAAGTCGTTGGCAGAGTAACCGGAAAGCTGATCATAAAAGTTCATACCCGGCTTTACATCCAGCGAGAGGCCAATGGGCATAAAGTCAAACACGTACTCAACGCCGCCGATCATATCCAGACCCATGAAAGTATGATTATGGTAATAGGCGGGATAATTAGATTCATCAAACTCCCGGGCCCATGCCATGTGAATACCTGTGCCTATGTAAATACGCACATGCGGGTCTTTGAAAAGAAAATTGTATTCCAGCAGCCCAACGACGGTATTGCTGGGCCCGAAGTTATAATAGTTGTCGTTGGACCTGTTGAACATAGCTTCTATGTTGACATGATCCGTGAAATAGAACTTACCGTCAATACCGCCACCATCAGGAGTGCCCCTGAGGCCAAGGCCGATGGGAGGAATGCCTTGCGCACCTGCATTGGTTAAAACGGTGAAAACAAGTATCAATGAACCGAGTATCCTGTGTATTTGTCTCATGGCTGTATGTTTATTCCACATTTATGACCCTTCACAACAGAGGAGGTTTAAATAATTATGCCACAAAGACGCCCGGCAAATAACTTTTTAAGATAGCCGTGTTATTTTTGTCGTAAATCTGTAATTCATGCCCGCTACTTACGAAGCCACTTTAGAGTTCGCCCAGGACCTTGACCGCACCGATACGCTGTATTCCTTCAGGGAACGCTTCTTATTTCCGCAGCATAACGGCGAGGATGTACGTTATTTCTGTGGTAACTCGCTTGGTCTGCAACCCAAGAGTGTGAGCTACCTGATGGATAAAGAGTTGAGCGACTGGGCGAGATATGGCGTAGAGGGGCATTTCAAGGCGGGTTATCCCTGGTTTTCCTACCATCATTTTTTTGCTGAAAGACTGGGTAAAATAGTGGGCGCCGGCAAAGACGAGGTTGTGGCTATGAATACCCTTACTGTGAACCTGCACATGCTGATGCTGTCGTTTTACCGGCCGGCGGGTAAGCGATACAAGATACTAATGGAAGCGGGTGCATTCCCATCTGACCAATATGCGGTGGAAACGCAGGTGCGCATGCATGGATATGAGCCTGATGACGCCATCATAGAAATAACACCCAAAAGCGGGGCAAGCCTGATCGAGGATGCGGATATCATCAATGCCATAAACGAGGCCGGAGACTCGCTGGCGGTGGTAATGATCGGCGGCGTGAACTACTATACCGGGCAGTTCTTTGACCTTGAAAATATTACGAAGGCCGCGCATGCGGCAGGCGCTTATGCGGGTTTTGACCTGGCACATGCGGTGGGCAATATACCCCTGAAACTGCACGACTGGAATGTGGACTTTGCCTGCTGGTGCTCTTACAAATATCTCAACTCAGGCCCAGGCGGCGTGGGCGGTGCTTATGTGCATGAGCGGCATGGTAACGACCCCAGGCTTTTCCGCCTGGCCGGCTGGTGGGGAAATGAGGAAAAGACCCGCTTCAAGATGCAAAAAGGCTTTGTGCCGCAGAAAGGCGCTGCAAGCTGGCAGATGAGCAATGCCCCGGTTTTCAATATGGTGGCACACAACGCATCACTCGACATCTTTGAAAAAGCCGGGATACAGGCATTGCGCGAAAAAAGCGTAAACCTTACCGGTTATATGGAGTTCCTGCTGAGGAAAATAACGCACCTGCCTTTTGAGATCATCACGCCAAGCGAACCAGCCAGGCGGGGTTGCCAGATCTCCATGCTCTTTGCCGAAAAAGGGAGGGAAGTATTTGATGCGCTCACCAACCGTGGTATAATAGCTGACTGGCGCGAACCGAATGTAGTGCGCATAGCGCCGGTACCCTTGTATAATACCTATGAGGACTGCTACCGCATGTATGAGACAATGATGGAAATAGAGTAATTTTGCAGTGCCGTATTTAACCTTGCTATCTTTTCGGAACTAGTTCTTCAGGGAAGCCATTTTTTTCCAAAAAGGCTTTAGATTCTTTATTCTTCCTGATTACAATGGGGTCATTTTCGTAGCTTTTTATGTCCTTGTTAATATTGGCTTTGGTGATTTTTTTTGCCGCTTGTTTCATAAAGCTAATTTTATCTATTCAAAATTACGTTTTTTTACGCACTGCCAGAAACGCTTCGTAGTTAATGTTTTTTCTAAACTGAAGCCATTTCCCTTCTTTAAAACCATATACTTTCAGCACTGGTTCAATTTCATCCCAGTTCGCAGCTATCCCCATTTGGTATAATCTTGTCCTTCCAGGAGTACTTCCTTTCGCGTACAACATAATGTCCGGAAAATATTCGGTAAATTCCATGACCGTCGCTGCAACAGTTGCAAGTATCTTCACGGTGTCCTTATTATCGGATACAGCCTCATCATTTAGCGTTTCTGCTCCATCTATAGCATCACCAAAAGCGATATTAAAGTAAGTCACACCATCCGCGTTTTCCGGGCTAAATCTTACTATCTTCCTGATTTTACCATTGGGTCCCTCACTTTCAAACTCGAAGGTTTGCAATGATTCGTTTACTGAGTATCTGTAATGTTCTAATTTCATCCGAAGAAAACTTACTCTAATATAGAGTTTTCCCTTCTGTAACGCGTGTTTACCTTCATTAATAGTAATTTTGCTAAAAGTGCAATAATTGCCAAAGCCCGAAAGCATATTCCCTCGCAAAGTCCCCCGTCCGAATCGGTTAGCCGGACGGGCTTTAGGCGTTGGGGTTTTACTTCTCTTACCGTTTCTATTACTGGGGCAAAAAAAATACACTATGCTCGGCATAGCGCAAGGTAACTATGGCACATCCTATCCTTATTTTATATCGTTTGAGACCAGTGGATCTTCGCTGACGGGTTATTCGATCACAAAGCAGCCGGACGGCGCTGAATTCAAGGCCGAGATAAAGGGGCATATAAACCGAAAGGAACACACGCTGGCGTTCACAGAAACGAAGTCGCTGGATAAAGATGCGGATAAAAAAATGACCATCTGCCTTTTTGATGCAAAGCTCACTTACAAACTGCTTGGAACAAAGTACGAGGTATCCGGCACCTTCACCGGTACGGACCTGAACAATCAGCCGTGCAGTAAGGGCACAATGACGTTTGAACAACCGAATAATTCCACCAGCCCGTTTTACGTAAAGAAAAAGGCGCCGCCACCGCCGGCGCCCAAACCCGATACAGCAGTAAAAAAAGAACCGGTGGTGCCACAGGTGCCTGCGAATACGATCACAGCTGGTGTACAAAAGCACCTGGACTGGAACACAGATAGTTGTATCATAGACGTGTGGGATGGCGGCATCATAGACGGAGACGTAGTGACCATATTGCTTAATGATAAGCCAGTGCTTACTAAGTATACTCTAGTAAAGGCAAGAAAGCAACTTCGGCTGCCGCTGGAGAAAAATATCACCACGATCACGATCGTGGCAGAAGACGAAGGCCTGAACCCTCCGAATACTGCGGAAATATCCTTGCACGATGGTGATATAGACCATAAGATCACCGCTTTTAACAATAAGGGAGAGAAGGCTACTATCGTCATTGAAAAAAGGCACGGCAAGTAGCGCCACTGAATGGGCTTCAAAAGGGTTTTGTAAACAGGCCCCGCTAGACTACCTTTGCCGCTTCAAATGGCCGTTTTTTTCGACATAAAGCACTTACCGGAATTTAAGAATGCAGTACTTACCATCGGCACGTTCGATGGAGTGCATCAGGGCCATAAAGCTATTCTGCAGGAAGTGGTGAACCACGCAAAACAGGTTGATGGCGAAAGCGTGCTACTGACCTTTGAACCGCATCCACGCAAGCTGCTTTTCCCTGACCAGCCACTTGGCATCATCACCCCACTCCACCAAAAGCTGAAGCTGATCAGTGAGGCTGGTATTGAACACATAGTTGTCGTTCCGTTTACGAAAGAATTCGCAAGCCTTTCGGCACAGGAATATATTGAGCAATTCCTGGTGGGTATTTTTCATCCGAAGAGTATAGTTATCGGTTATGATCACCGCTTTGGGCATGACCGGAAGGGCGATCTTAAATTGCTGGAAAAATGTGCGCTAGAGGGCGGCTACCAACTCACGGAGATACCGCCGCAGCTTATAGAGGATGCCGCAGTGAGCTCTACCAAGATCAGGCTGGCAGTAACTGAAGGCAGGATGGAAGATGCCAGCCACATGCTGGGACGTAACTATTCATTCAGTGGGATAGTGATGCACGGTAACAAACTGGGCAGAAAACTGGGCTACCCCACGGCCAATTTAAAACCTGACGAGGCAGAACAAATAATACCTGCAGTGGGCATATATGCCATACGTGCAGTGTATGATGGCAGGCAGTATAACGGCATGTTGAGTATTGGCTACAATCCTACAGTGACGGACAGCAGAGACATAAAAATAGAAGCCAACCTATTTGATTTTGACAAAGAAATATACGGCGAAACGCTGGAAATTTTTCTTGTAAAAAAACTGCGTGACGAACAGAAATTCCATTCCCTTGAAGCGCTGAAGGTGCAACTGAACAAAGACAAGGAAGACACCTTAATGGTATTGGCGCAGTAAGTATCTGCACGAAGTTATTCCAGATTTACATCCATAAAATAGAAGCCAGTGTCCCAGGCGCTGCCCTGCGGTGAGGCGTATGTCCTGTGTACAACTTCGCCCATTGTGATGGGAATCGGCGAACTAAAAAACGGTGCGTTGTGAACGAACGTGTGAAATTCACCATTCTCGCCGCAGGGGTCCACATTACCTGGCAATGCGCTGAGAAAGGCGCGGTCAATCTTTCGGCCAAGGAATTCTTTACCCAGGTACTTTTCGTTGACGCAAACTATTATCGCTTCGATGCCCGAGTCTTCAACCAGTTCTACCAGCTCCCGGGTATCTTTTTTCCAGAGCGGAAATAGTCCGGTCATACCCACTTGCGTGAGTTGCTGCTCGCGGTAAATTTTCAGGTCTTCCAGGAAAATATCCCCATAGGCTGCTACACTTACACCCTGCGCTTTCAGATTAGTGAGCGCATTGTGCATCGCTTGCTTATAAAGATCATCGGCAGGACTGGCGGGTAGTTTGACTTTGAGCAGTGGCAGCCCCATTCGCACAGCCTGCGTATCCAGCAGGGTTTCGCGCACACCGTGCATGAATATACGATCGTGCTCTTCGCTTAAAGTGGTGAGCAGGTGCGTGACCTTGAAATCATTTTGTGTGGCGAGGAGATGATATGCAAGCGCAGCATCCTTGCCCGAACTCCAATTCATCACTACATTTGCCGTGTCATTCATACCTTTCGGCAAATGAAGGTAATTTCTTTAAAACAAACTAATTTTTATGCCATACGCAATTGTTACGGGTGCATCGCAGGGGATGGGCAAGGTTATTTCGGAGAAACTGCTCGCCGAGGGATTTTCGATAGCGGTATGCGCCCGAAGCAAGGATAAGCTGGCAGCACTGCAAGCGGAATGGAATGAAAAATACCCCACGGCCTCTATTATTGCTTACGATGCGGACCTGACCAACAAAGATGAGGTAGCAGCCTTTGCCACCACTGTGCTGGCGGGCTTTCCAGAGATAGACCTACTCGTAAACAATGCAGGGATGTACCTGCCGGGCACCATAGCCGACGAACCGGATGGCCTGCTGGACCAGATGATCGGCATAAATTTATATAGCGCCTACCACCTGACCAGGAAGATATTGCCTGTTATGAAGAGCCGGGGTAAGGGCCACATTTTCAATATGTGCTCAATAGCCAGCCTGCGTGCCTACCCTAACGGCGGCTCCTATAGCATAGCCAAATACGCGCTTATGGGATTCTCTGAAAATCTAAGGGAAGAGCTTAAGGAATCCGGCATTAAAGTAACGGCCATCTGCCCCGGCGCCACCTATACTCCATCGTGGGAGGGAAGTGGCGTGCATCCCTCGCGGATAATGGAGGCCTCAGATATTGCTGCGATGCTGTGGAGTGCCTATAATTTGTCGCCCCAGGCGGACGTAGAGACCATTGTCATACGCCCTGTTAAAGGGGATATATAACAGCTCTTTTTAACGTAGCTTTAACCCTCCCTGCTTTATTTTTGTGACAGAGAAATGAAAGGCTTTAGCAACATCTGGCGTAACTGCATCGTATCCCTGTTCCTGATCGGGATCGGCTGCAACGCATTGGCACAGAATGTGGTTTTTACTGCCCAGGCCAGTGCCAACAGAATGGGCGTACGTGATAATGTGCAGGTAGAATATACCATTAAGGACGCACAGAATGTGCAAACGATGACGCCGCCTTCCAACAATGATTTTGTTATTGTGCAGGGGCCCTTTACTACACAGAGCGTGAACAGCTCTTTCAACGGACGCACAAACGTCACTTCACAAAGTATTACCCGCACCTATGTACTTCACCCTAAGCATGAAGGGACCATTACCATACCTCCGGTGTTTGCCAAGGACGCAGCAGGGCATACCTACCAGTCCAACCCGATCACCATACAAGTAGTGCCGGGTACGGTGATGCAGCAACAACGGCGGCCTAATCCGCAGGATGACGAGGATAACGCACTGGCTATGATGCAGCGTATGCAGCAGCAAATGCAGCAGATGCAGCAAATGATGCAGCCGCAAATGCCACAAATGCAACAACAGCGGCAGCAGCAAGCTCAACCAGGTCAGGCGCAGCCGAACGAAGCCGATCCCGCAACAGAGGCTGAGATAAAGAAAGACCTGTTTATAAAGGTTGAAGTAGATAAAAGCAAGGTGCATGTGGGCGAGCAGATAACGACCAGCTATAAATTGTACGCGCATTTGCCAATGAATGTAGGTATATCAAAACTGCCCTCACTGAACGGCTTCTGGACGCAGGATTTTGACATACCCAAGCAGCCCAAACCTTCGGTTGAAAAGATAAACGGCAAGGAGTACCAGGTATTCCTGCTGAAGAAATCAGCTTTGTTCCCACAGGAGACAGGAACGCTGGAGCTGGACCCGGCTGAAGCAAAAGGAGTAGCCCGTGTTATTAAGAGAGTTACCCATAAGCTGTCGGACATGTTTAAAGGTACGTTGATGATGAACGATCCGTTCTTCAACAACTCGGCATACAATACCATGGAGTACAAGGATATTGACGTGCACCTGGTAAGTACACCCGTAAAAATAACGGTGACGGCCCTGCCTGAAAAAGACAAGCCAGCAGATTTTGGCGGCGCGGTAGGCAGGTTCACAATAGGCGGCAGAATAGATAAGCAGGACCTGACTACCGACGACATAGCCACACTGACACTGACCATTACCGGCAGCGGAAACCTGAAACTGATAGAGGCACCGAAACTGAACCTGCCGAACGGTTTAAATACCTTCGACCCGCAAATAACCGATACGGTTACCGGCAGAAGCACCACAATCAGCGGATCAAAGATCATCACCTATGTCATTTCCCCGCATACGCCCGGTGACTATGACATCCCAGCCATTCCGTTTACTTATTTCAATCCGCAGACCGGGGCCTACATAACAGCGCATACCGAACCCCTTAAACTGCATGTTAAGCCGGGCAAGCGCTATGCGCCAGCGGTGGCCGGCACCAACGCAACGCTTAAAGATATTCACGATATTGCAAGCCAGCCACCGGCTGAGATCACGCCAATGGGCAAACCTTTATTGTTCACCGGCACTTATTGGTCCATCTTCATGTTCCCTATGCTGGCGTTTGTGGGCCTCATTGTATGGAAACGCAGGGATGAGGAGCTATCTAAGAACACCGTATTACTGAGGAGCAAGCGGGCTAATAAGATCGCGCTGCAGCGCCTCGTAACCGCTAAAAAGTTCCTGCAACAAGAGGAAAAAAATTCTTTCTATGAAGAGGTATCTAAAGCTGCATGGCTGTATCTTAGCGACAAATTGAACATACCGCTTTCTGCGCTTTCGCGCGAGACAGCGGCGGAAGCAATGAAAACCCGCAACGTGCCTGATACAATACAAAAGAGCCTCGAAAATGTGATCTGGGAATGTGAGACCGCATTGTATGCGTCCGGCGGATCTAAAAAAATGGCGCAAACCTACGAGGAAGCGGTAAAAGTGATCAGCGACCTGGAGGATACATTCAACGCATGAGAAAACTGTTGCCCATACCAATACTCATTGTCCTGTGCTCATTGAAGGGCTTCGCCACGGCCAACTATAGCGTGCAATGGCAAAAAGGAACTTCCTGTTACCAGCAGACGAAGTATGACAGCGCAGCCTTTTACTTTGAACAAATAGCGGCAGCCAAACCCGGGAACGCAGAAGTATACTACAACCTTGGCAACACTTACTACCGGCTCAACAGAATAGGCATGGCGGTACTCAATTACCAGCGTGCGCTAAAGATAAGCCCGGGTTATAAAGACGCTAAGGAGAACCTGCTGCTCACCGAGGGCCGCATCAACAACAGGATACAGCCTGCGGGAGATATCTTCTTTGTAGACTGGTGGCAGGGCATAACGCAACCAAACAAAGCGAGTACATGGGCTATTGCCGCTATTATTACCTTCTCACTTATTATTGGCTGCATGGCAGTAAGGCGCTTCGCTCCCTCAGGTGAGAAATTGCCGGTACAGCTGCCGGGCGTACTCGGGTTTGTCTGCACCTGCTTCCTGGTCCTTGCATTTGCTGCAGCCCAGAGAGCACAGGAGTCTAACAGCGCTGTGGTGATGCAAAACGACGCACCGTTGATGAACGCGGAACAGAAAGGCAAACCGCTGGCATTAGTTCCCGAAGGCACTACTATAAAGATAACCGGCGAAAAAGGCAACTGGGTAGAGGCGACATTGCCTGACGGCAGAAGTGGGTGGCTGCAACTGGGTCAGCTTACCAAAATATGATCCTTTGGCCAACCAGGACAGTTGTGAACCGGAATTTACGATGACTTGTCTTCGAAGGCATGAACAAAGCTCTCAATAAAAATTCGTAGTTTTCGGTATGGTAACATATTGGGTAAAAACACCCCAATGGATAAAAAGATTTTTCCCGGAGCGAATGATATGGGATATACCTGCGGGCGATGAACCTGCAGTATATATCACGTTCGATGACGGCCCCCACCCCGTCGCTACGCCATTTGTTTTAGAGCAGCTTAAGAAGTACAATGCATCGGCCACGTTTTTTTGCGTAGGTAATAATGTTAGCCACTACCCGGAACTATACCAGCAGGTTTTGGCGCAGGGCCACACAACCGGAAATCATACGTACAACCATGTAAACGGATGGAAGGCCAGCAGCAGTCATTACCTAAAGAACATAGAGCGGGCAGACAGATACATTAACAGCACCGTCTTCAGGCCGCCATATGGCAGGATAAAGTACTCCCAGATCAGGAAACTGAGAAAGAAACACCCGCAATGGAAGATCTATATGTGGGACGTACTGAGTGGTGATTTTGACCAGGCAATAAGCCCGGAGCAGTGCCTCGAAAATGTGCTCAGCAATATTTGTCCCGGCTCGATAATTGTGTTTCATGACAGCGAGAAGGCAATGGAACGGATGAGCCATACCTTGCCGCAGGTGCTGGAATATTGCCAGAAACAGAACTGGAAGATGAAGGCACTGCCGAGGTGAAACCCGGAAAAAGAAAATTCAAAAAACCATCCCGGTAGCTATCGGACCAAAGAGCCCGCGGACTTGCGACTTATAACTTACTACTTACACCTACAACTAAAATGAGATTTACCGATACACATACCCACCTCTATGACGAGCGACTGATGGCCGATGACGGACAGATAGAAAGAGCCATTGATGCTGGCGTGACAAAGATGTATATGCCTAATTGCGACCGGCACACAATAGACAACATGCTGCTGCTGGCGGATAAATGGCCTATGAACTGCCTGCCCATGATGGGCCTGCATCCCTGTTATGTAAAAGAAAATTACAAAGAAGAATTGGCAATAGCCGCCGACTGGTTTCAGAAAACGAAATTCTATGCCGTGGGGGAAATAGGGCTGGACTACTACTGGGATATGACTTTTAAAGCGCAGCAAGTGGAAGCCTTTGAAACGCAGATAGACTGGGCATTGCAATATGACCTGCCGATAGTAATACACAGCCGCGAGTCGACACAGGACTGCATAGATATTGTGCGCAAAAAACAGAACGGAAAGCTGAGAGGCATCTTCCATTGCTTTAGCGGAACGCTGGACGAAGCCAACCAGATCATAGCCCTCGGCTTTTACCTGGGCATAGGCGGTGTAGTGACTTACAAAAACAATACACTTGCAGATGTAGTAAAGGAAGTATCGCTGGAACACATAGTGCTGGAAACAGATGCCCCGTATCTAGCACCAGTTCCTTACCGCGGCAAAACAAAGAACCAAAGCAGCTTTATCCCTATAATAGCAGAAAAGATCGCAGAACTAAAGGGTTGCCCGGTTTCAGAGGTGGCGGCCATTACTACCGCTAATGCAGAAAAAGTTTTCCCCGTCTGAATGAAATCATTACCTTTGCAGCCCTCAACCAAGCCTTTAATGGTAAACAAGGAGAGATGCTCGAGTGGTTGAAGAGGCACGCCTGGAAAGTGTGTATACCTGTCAAAGGGTATC
>CAINOM010000222.1 GCA_903851455.1 uncultured Bacteroidota bacterium
ATTTTTTCGCATTACTAAAGCCCTTGCACTAAAGTGCATAGTTTTCACTAACGGTTGAGACCAATAAAGACAAAAAAATAGTGCCGCGAAAAAAGGAAAATAAAGAACGCGCGAAGTTTGGGTAGAGATGGAATAAGCCAATGGACACCAGAGCCATTGCAGCCCATCACCGCTCCATTAAATATTGTTGCAAAACCAGGGCGTGGTTATGGGCCTCATCCTTTGCTCCATACACAAGGGTGATCACTTTTTTATCCTCATGCTGCTCTATAAAGGTATCCACTTCGCTATTCTTCTTTAACTCAGCCCGGTACCGCTTTTGAAACTCGCCCCACAAGTTAGGATCGTGCCCGAACCATTTTCGTAGTTCAGCCGATGGGGCAAGGTCCTTTGCCCACTCATCAAACGCGGCCTCATGCTTACTTACACCCCTGGGCCATAGCCTGTCGACTAATATCCGGTACCCGTCCTTTTTTTCAGGTTCCTCATATGCCCGTTTGATCCTGATCGCTGGCTTCATAAGTTATTACAAATATAAACACAATGCCAGGAAACGGTTAATTCCTACTCAATAACCTTCCGCGTCATCATCCCCTCTTTTATCTGCCGCGGCTTCGTATAGCGTACCGCCTTTCAGCTTTATCAGTTCTGTGTGGCTCCAGGGCTTCCGTTCATTGATCTTATAGCCCATATCCTGCAGTTGCCGGCACACATCTGCCGGAAAATCCTTTTCTACATCTATCTGGTCCGGCAACCATTGATGATGAAATTTCGGCTCGTTAACTGCATCATGCGCATTCATCCCAAAATCAACTACGTTGATGATGCTCTGCAAAACCGATGTAATAATGGTCGTCCCTCCCGGCGTACCTACTACCATAAACGGCTTATCATCCTTCAGCACTATTGTAGGCGACATACTGCTGAGCATTCTTTTATGCGGCGCTATGGCATTGGCTTCACCTCCTACGGCGCCATACTGGTTAGGCACTCCCGGCTGCACACTGAAATCGTCCATCTCATTATTCAGCAGAAATCCAGCGCCCGCCACTACACATTTACTCCCATAAGTCCCGTTGAGGGTTGTGGTGACAGATACGCAATTGCCATCCTTATCAATAATGCTGAGGTGAGTAGTCTGGTCACTTTCTTTTATGTAGCCGGGCTTTATGGCCGCACTCATGCTGGCATGAGCACTGTCATAGTCGGCCATCCGCTCTTTGAGATAAGTGTCACTCACTAAAGTTTTTACAGGCACTTTAATAAAATCAGGATCACCAAGGTATTCTGAGCGATCGGCATATGCCCTGCGCTCCACTTCTGTTATCAACTGCACGCTCTTTGCGGTGTGGAAGCCGTAGCTGGCGATCGGCCTCGCCTCCAGCATCTTTAGCATTTGGTGCAGCAATACCCCGCCGCTACCCGGCAACGGCATCGTGATAATGTGATAACCCCTGTAATCAAATTCATCCGGCACCCGTTCTTCGAATTTATAATTCTTAAGGTCGGCAAAGCTGATGATACCGCCGCTGTTTTTCATTTCATCAACGATCATTTTTGCCGTCTCGCCCTCATAAAAGCCTTTTGCGCCATCGCGTTGTATCCTCGTCAAAGTACGGGCCAGTTCTTTCTGCACAAGCGTATCGCCTGCCTTCCAGCCACCTTGCCGCACAAATACCGGTAATGACGTATTGTTCTTTCTGAATTCATCCGCAGTACTGTTAAGGGCATTCGCCTCGCGCTCACTGATCACAAATCCCTTATCTGCAAGCGCTATAGCCGGCCGTATTAGTTTTTCAAAAGGAAGTTTTGCATACTTCATCGCTGCAAACAAGCCCGCTACTGTTCCCGGCACACCGCAAGCCAGGTGCCCTTCCTGCGACAACTGCAGGTTAGCTTCACCCGTTTTCTTGTCCACATACATATCTTCCGTCGCGCCGGCGGGTGCCACCTCCCTGAAGTCAAGCGCAATCCTTTTGCCATCGCCGAACCGAGCGACCATAAATCCGCCACCACCCAGATTGCCAGCCCCAGGATAAACCACCGCAAGCGCGAGTTGTACTGCAATCGCAGCATCCACCGCATTGCCGCCCTGCATCAGTATATCCATGCCCACTTTTGCTGCAAGCGTATGCGCACACACCACCATGCCGTTTTTCCCTTCCGCATCTTTTTGGATAGTATAGTGGTAGGGGTTGATCTTTATTTTTCTCCCAATATTCTGCGCGTGCGCCAAGGGATTAGTTAAACACAGGATAATTCCCGTAAACAGGCATTTGAGTGAAACCATAGACAATAACGTTACTTACCTGGAATTACTATAAAAGTAGTGACTTTTATAGCCAATAAGCTGCATCAGAGAGAAACACCCTACCCTTCCATCAGATCCCGTATAACCACCGATGCCAGCGTAGCCCCAAAAGTAGCCGGCAGGTAGGACATAGTGCCGTAAGCAGACTTCTTGAAGTTGCTGCCATCGGTGAGCATCAGCGACTCTTTGTCATTCTCCTCCGGAGAGCCTACCGCCTTTATGCCCTTCCGTATGCCTTCGCACTTCAACTGCTTGCGCACCTGCTGGGCAAAGGGGCAATTGTATGTTTTAGAGATATCGGCTACTTCCAGTCGCGTAGGGTCCACTTTGCCGCCCGCACCCATAGAACTGACGATACGCAGGTTCTTAGCCAGGGCTGCCTTCATCACGGTTATTTTCGGAGTAATGCTGTCTATCGCATCTACCACATAGTCGAGGTCCGCACTGAGCAACTCGTCCACTTTTTCCGGCATTATGAAATCTTTCCGCACATGCAGTACCAGTTCGGGGTTTATCTGCATCAGGCGGTCCGCCATAATATCAGCCTTGCTCTGCCCATGATTAGTGGCAAGTGCCGGCAGCTGCCTGTTGCGGTTACTGGGGTCCACCTTGTCGCCGTCCACTATCGTCATTTCACCTATCCCAGAGCGCGCAATGAACTCTGCCGCAAACGAACCAACCCCTCCCAGCCCTATGACCATCACATGGGAACCCATCAGCTTGTTCAGCCTCTCCTTCCCTATCAGTAACTCTGTCCTGGAAAGCCAGGCCGTATCCTTCATCATCTCTTATACTTGAAAACTGTGTTGAAATTTTGTTGCACCTGCAAAATAACCGCTTCTTCACTAATATTCCTGATGGCCGCCGCAGCCCGGTAAATATCACCGATCTCCGCATCCGCATCATCCGTCTCGAGGAAGAACTGATCGGCAGGAA
>CAINOM010000223.1 GCA_903851455.1 uncultured Bacteroidota bacterium
CTGCTGCATGATCTGTTCATCCGGGTAGATCGAGAATAAGGTCTTCAGTACATGTGGGTTTATTTCCCTTAGCAAAAGCCTTGGCGTTTCAATCACCGCTTGTCCCAGTTCCGCGATCAGCTCCATTACATGCCCATTTTAAAGAGGTTGATGTGTTGCTGCTCAGGCGTTGTAAGTACGATACTGCCTGCGCCCTTTTCTGTATAGTCGGTCAGTCCGCCTTCCACCAGTTTCGCTATCTTATCCTTCATATCTGCGGCAAAGAAGGTGATCACCGGGTAGTTAAAACTCGTTGTCTGGTGCAGGCCCACAACACTCAGCCCATCGGAGATGATAGCCCATGGGTATGGCGCAGTGAACTTTGAAACAGCCTTAAAGCCAAGCTGCACCCAGTAAGCGATCGACTTTTCAAGGTCTGCAACGGGGTGGGCAAACTCACCGAACAACCCACACACCTTGTTCACGTATTTCTCCGGGTTGAAGTAGTCCTGCTGCGGCATGGAAAGCATGCCCGGGCCCGGTGGCTGCGAAAATCCTTCGATGATATTCACGAGGCTTATAGTGAGCCCATCCGGCGACTGAAAGACGAATCGTTTAACTGGGTCGGCATCCTTAGCGCGATAAGTGAATTTTATCCCTTTCTTATCCAGGTCCGCAACCACACCGTTTATGTCCTTTACGTAATAGGTAAGCGCTATATATGGGTTAGGGTCTTTCCGCAGCATGATGAGCAGTACACCATCGGTTATCTGTATCCATGGAAATGGCCAATCTGCGCGAAACAATTCCCTGAAGCCCAGTTTCTGGTAGTACTCCAGCGACTTGTCCAGGTCAGGGGTAGTGATCGTAAACGCGGTGATTTCGCCTAGTATAGGCTTGGGTAAATTTTCCATATCAGATCGGCAAATTGATGCTTGAAGGTACTGTTTTTATATTTTTTGTGACCTCGTTTACTTTACAATCCCTAATTTTAATAACCAGAACCAAAGTGTATGAAAACCATTTTATTCAAGACCCTCTCCATTTTTTTGTTCGCTACCTGCATTGCGTTCAGCGCCGCTGCTCAATTTGAGAACGTATACATTGGTGTGAACGGACTCACCTGCTCCCAGTGCTCGCGCACGGTGGAACTGAGCATCCGCAAACTGGATTTCGTAGCTGATGTGCAGATGAACCTGGAGCATACCGAGGGCAAAATAATACTGAAAAAGAACAAGAAGGCGGATATGGAGAAAATAGCCCAGGCTGTGGTAAACGCTGGCTTCTCGGTCCGCTATCTCCATGCCGATCTCCGTGTCGACAATTCGGTAGTAACAACAGGTCCTTGTTTCAGTTACAATGGAGACCAATATGTGTTTTCTGAAGTACCCAAAGAGCCCCTTAAAGGAGAAATCAAACTTAAGTTCGTTGGCAAAAAATACATGGCCAAAAATGACTTCAAAAAGTTTGCAGACCATATGAACGACAGGTGCGGCAATACGGAAGGGAAGGTCTACCACGTTACCATGTGATCACCCGACCTTAGTTATTCAGCGCACCCTGCTTTATCCAATATAAAATAGTATTTAGCTGCGCCGGCGATAATGCACTGTAGGGCGCTTTAGGCATTACCCCAGTACTTATTTCAACGTATAATAAACTCGCTGTTGGATTCCCGGTCGCGACCAGGTGTTTTGTGATAATAGTGTTATACGCGACGCTGCTATCCAGATTCACTTCATCATTAGCATTATTGGCACCCAAATGACAACTCCCGTTCAATGCGCAGTTAGCAGCGAGGATCGGCTGAATGTCGCCGGTGAAGCTAACAGCCGGAATGGACTGCTGCGGGCTATGTGTGCAGGAGATCATCACCGCAACGCAGAACAGAATTGCGGCGATGATCAGTGCACAGTTTTTCTTATTCCTCATAGCGGAACAAGTTCGGAAAATTATTTGCAATGGTGGTTGACAATGCCGGGTTAATGTTATACGTATCAGTACTATCCTGTGTGTTGAAATTTACCACAGACAGTAAAGCACCATAATCACATATAATATGGATAAACTGATTACCATCCTTTGTCAGGATATAAGGAGCTAACGCACCCGACCGTGCAGGCATGGTTACCGTTTTCAGGTTTGAGGCAGAGCCGATCTCATAAGAGAAATTTACAAGGTTGGTTCCTGTCTGAGTTGCAGTAGTATCTGCGAAGCCCTGCAGTTTTATAAACATATAACCTTGTGTGGAGTTGCCGAACCACATGCCCGTATTGGCTATGTAACCGGTAGTTGTAAACCCAGCAGGCTGCAAGGCGTTCGTAGTTGCATCAAGACCAACGTTGAATGTTACATCGTCATATGTGCCTATCGGTGCCGTGCCAATAACATATTGTTCGCTGTCAATGTTTTTTAAAACAATGCCAGAAATAGTATAGGAACTTCCGTTTACGTTATGCAGCGTTACACCGGAGATATAGAACTGAGCTACCGACAAACCAAAATGCCGGCCGGAGGCATCCCTGTACAGGGCGGTAGTATCATCGACCTCATTAGTGTCAATGTTGGTATGCAGATGGAAATAAAACGTGCCGGTAGAAGGAGTGTTATTTTTTTTCTTGCATGAGGTCATACTTAGAGATAGCAGAGAAATAGTAATTGCAATTATTGAAAGGCGTATCGCCATTTGTTTTTTCATGAGTTTGCTCAGTTTAATTATTGTTGAAGAAGTTGTTTGTCAGACCAGATTTGCCACCCGTCATAAGTATGGCATATCCGCAGGAATCATTAGAAGGAATATTGTAACCCAGCGAGAAAATTTGATTTCAATGCCAGTTGCGTGCCGTTGAGGTTTTGGTATACAGGCATCCCGTATTCTGCCATTACGCGAAAATGCTCCATCACGGGCTTCATCAGGTAAAAGTTAAGCCCTACATAAGCATTCATACCAGTGCCGCCATAGTTGCCTGTTTTCGTGGTTGGATCACTTTCCTGGTAAATAGGAATCGCAATTGCACGGTCATTGCCCGAGATCATATCGGTGCGCGTATCCTCCATTCTAAGTGTACCACTCAAAAAGGGTAAGAACTGATAACCGGCCCACGCGCTCGCATGAAAGACATTCCCATCTTTGTACCCAAGCGAATTGTAGTTCAATTTTATATCGGCACCTGCATCTGCCCCCCAGTAAAAGAAACTGTATTTGCGCACGTAGGTAACACCAGGCAGCAAACTGAAAGATCCGCTACCAGGCTGCATATCATAGGGAAGACGCTGATCGTCGCCGAGCATAGTGGTGCCCGTTGCTTTTATTGTTCCCGTAGGAATATTGATGCCGATACTACCAATAAGTCGCTGGTTTGCCCTCCCCGAAAAATTGTAAAGGCCGTACAATTTTGTATCTGTAATGCCAGACGACACAGACTGCATTGTCATATCCCCCATTGGCATTACCATACCCGGCATATTCATCATGGCGCTGCTCATGTTCATGCTCATATTGCTGAGCGCGTAGCCGCCCATTGCCATCACCGTGAGGCGGTTTGTAACTCCGTACATTGCCATCAGCATGTGCATTTGCATGCTCATCGTTTCCGGCGCCATCATGTAGTTTTGATATACCATATTGTCACTTGCCTTACTTGCGCCAATGTTATTCCCCCGCATAGATGTGTTCATAAAAGTGTACGACAACATCCATGTCCCCTTGCTATGTATATGGTCCGTCACAATACCTAATGGCGCCTGGGAATTGCCGTCACAGCCGCAGAAACCCCGGCACGATTCTTCGCTTTTATCTTCATTTATTTTTACTTCCTGGTTCGCCCCTGGCTGCTGTGCGCGGCTATATGTAACACTTGCGCTACAAACCAAAAGCAGGAATATTTTTAAAAAATTCATGCTAAACGTTTTTAGTTAATTAAATAATAGCATCCCGCGCCTGATGTGGGCAGAATACTTATCAATCAAAAAAAACATTAAGCAGATGGCGGACGGAAAACGGAATGATGAAAAGAAGAAGTTCCGAGGTCGTTGTAACTAAGGTATTTATTGGGCGCAGGCACCGCTGCAAACCGAGGTATCTCGAATTTAGTATCACTGCAAAAAAGATTTACGACCTGTTCATTTTTCTGATTGCGCGGATTGGGCGCCTGTTCTTTGCCTTCTTTGGCCAGCTTCTTTTTCAGACAGCACTTACCATCGCAATGCAACATGGGCTTGTCCCGGTTCTCGCAAAGGTTTTTGGCGATGTAGTCTTTGTTGGCGTAATACTGGCCCACTATTACAACCTGGTTAAAGGTTTGCAACAATATGCCGATGAGGGCGAATATGGCGACCAGTTTCTTCAAGAAAACACTGATTGTGCTGTTTTGCCATACAAAGCTACGCACAAGTGATATTATTTCCTAAATTTACTTACTGAAACGGTATGAGAAAAACCTTTGTCTTAGTACTCCTTATTGCTCTTTCACTTTCATCAAAAGCGCAGGAACTATATAATCTTACTTTGCCTGCCAGCACCATCCCAAAGGGCGCATTAGGGATCAGGCTGTTTAATGAAAGCTACAGCGAATCCGGGCTGATACGCAAAATAACGGAGTTGAAAATAATGTATGGTATTTCCTCCAGGCTCACAGTTACCCTTACAGGTGTTGCGTCAGACTATCACTCGCTATATCTGCCGGTAGATTTCATCCTGCACGACCATTCCGGCGGCAGTGCCCCACCCTCTGCAAACATACCCGAGGCCACACCCAATCCCTATATCTTCGCCGGTGGCGACCTTTATGCACAATACCGTTTCCTGTCGCAAGATGGCCAGAACACCCACTTCAGGATGGCGGCGTATGGTGAGGCATCCTACATCCGCATTGCGTCGCACCTCGGCGAGCCAGAACTACTGACGCATAACAGCGGTTTCGGTGCAGGGCTTATCAGCACCTATCTTAAGTCACATTTTGCAGGAACCATCACGCTCGGCTACGTGGTTCCTACCGAATACAGCGGCAACTCATTTGATAAATATGGCGGCATTTTCCCCACAACAATAAAGTATGGCAATGCCTTCAATTATAATCTTGCGCTGGGTTACCTGCTTTTCCCCCGGCATTATAAGACTTACGATCAGACCAATGTAAACCTATACCTGGAATTCCTGGGCAGGTCATATGGCCCAGCACAGGTAACACAGCAAGATGGAACCATAACCAACCATATACCAAATACCCCATTTCTTAGCGCCGGTAACTATGTGGATATAAGTCCCGGCATACAGGTGATCATTAAATCTTCAGTGCGCGTGGATGTTTCGGTAGGATTTCCTTTGATCAATGCTTCTTTCATTCACCAATACCCGCTGTACTACATAGGCCTGCAGCGTTATTTCTTCTTCAGGAAACACAAATCGGAGCAAACTGATTAATTTTGATATTATGAAACCTATCGTTTACATATCTGTAATTTTCACCTTAGGCATTACGCTTGGAGTGGGTTGCAAGCCAAGGGGCACGGAGATCACGGGAGGCGGCAAGGGCGGTAACTATACGATCAACATTACCGGCGAGCACCATGGCGGCCTGCTGGATACCTGTATGGTCTACATAAAATATGCTACACTGGAAGCGCCCGGGAACGGTATATACGATGATTCCGAAAAATGCCTGATCATAAACGGTACGCCTGTTGCCACTTTCGACAGCCTGCTCCAGGGTAATTATTATGTTCTGGCAGTTGGTTATCATGGCGCTTTTTCACCAC
>CAINOM010000224.1 GCA_903851455.1 uncultured Bacteroidota bacterium
AACAACGGAAATGTCACCTTCAACGTAGGCACCAGCGTTTTCAAAATGAGTACGGGTAGCGAAAGTTTATATGGCATACTACATGATCTGCTCACTGGTCTGACAGTACTCACCGTGGACGTGAGTTCAGTAGCAAGCACGGTGCCGGTCAACGTGTCTACATTCAGTGACTTGCTGACCCGTTTGAATAATTTATTGAGCGCGTAAAAAAGGGAACTATGGCGAGACAAATGGTGGATATACACCTGGATGCAAGTGAAGACCTGGCAGTAAATTCGGGAGATTTCACAACTGTCGAAAGCACACCGCAGCATCAGCAACAACTCATAATGAACGACAAAGGTGATTTTAAACAAAATCCTGTGGCGTGTGTAGGTGTGTTTGAATACTTGTACGACGAAAATTTCGGAGAGCTCATCAGGACAATATGTCTGGAGTTTACAAAAGACGGAATGGATGTGGTAAGTGTGAGACTCATGCCAGGCGGGGTCGTAAGCAGCGATGCTTTCTACAAATAGTTTACATCTGAATCGGACCGATACACCGATAAAAGGAAAAAATTCTTATGGCAACGACATATACAGTACGACCGAACCAAAGCATCTGTGACGTGATCATACAGACAACAGGATCATTGGAGGCGGGCATGCAATTCTGCAGAGACAATAATGTTAGTATTACTGCTATACCTGTGGTGGGAACAGTATACCAGGTTAGTGATGCTGCACGCTCCTTGCAGGACAGTGGGGTTTTGCAACAATTTGACCAAATGGGCACAGTCATCGGAACATTGGACGCGCCACCACCGCCACCGACGCCTTCAGGCGTATACCACAGGTCGCTGACGGTAACCCATACGCTTTGTGGCGCAAGTGATAGCCACGATTTCCCCGTGCTGGTGAGCATTAGCGATGATACATTAAAGACAGTGGCAAATGGTGGGCATGTGAATAGAAGCGACGGAAGTGACATTCTGTTTTTTAAGGATGCGGGCGGGTTGTCGATGCTAAATTGGGAGGTGGAATATTATGATGGTGTGTCGGGAACATTGATTGCCTGGGTACGATTGTCGACAGTAAGCTCCAGCTTTGACACCGTTTTTTATATGCGGTATGGGGAGACAAGTATCACTTCATTCATGGGCGGTAGCGCAGGTAGTGCCTGGAATAGTTTCTATAAAGCTGTTTATCATTTCAGCAGCTCGCTGACAACTGATGCGACAAATAATGGATCGACGTTAACGAATAGTAATCTCGTAACACAGGTAAACGGGAGATACGGTAGTGGCGCAGCTTTTTCTTCGGCGTCATTTCAATCGTTGACTTGCGATTCGCCTGCTGGCTTTCCGGTGGGAGCAGGGGAGCGAACTATGACGTGCTGGTTCAAGATGGGCGCAAACCAGTCGCAGGAGTTCCTGGGATACGGAGATAATGTAGGCATTGGTACCTATACCCGTTTCGCGTTTTACTACACTGGTGCCAATATGCTGAGTGTGGAAGTCTCTGGTGCCGGGTCTTCATTTAGCTGGACGTACGATACCAACTGGCACAAAATTACTGCAGTATTGGCGGTCGGAGCCAATAATCTGAACCAGGTCCTCATCTATTTCGATGGCGTTTTGCAAACGGTTGTCTCTTCAAGTGCGGTGCTGGTCACAACTAATACGCAGCTGGCACTGGGCCGGGTTCCGGAATACCTTCTTGACACATTTTACACAGGGATTCTTGACGAAGTGAGGATAATGAAGACCGGCATATCGGCTGACTGGGAGATAACAGAATATCATAACCAAAGCAATCCCGGAAATATAGGCGCTGGTGGTTTTATTACCTACAGCAGTGAATATTAAGTTCAGTAATAAAACTGGCGATTTGATCTTTTTTATAGGCAGCTAATTATTTATTATGGCAAGAAGTATAGCGCAGATACAGGCGGCAATTGTACTGCAGGTGCAAAGTGACCCGACATTAGGTCCAACGCTTACGAGCACGAGTGTGGTGGCTATCTGGAAGTTGTGGACCTATGTGGTGGCAGTGTGCCAGTGGACGCTGGAAAATTTGTTTGACGCGCACCGGGATGAGGTGGCTGGAATTATAGCGACACAAAAACCGCACAGCCTGCAATGGTATGTGACTATGGCGAGGGCATTTCAATATGGCGTGGCGCTGCCCGCTGACAGTGATGTGTATGCAGTAGTGCCACCTGCCGACCCGACGGTGCTGATCGTGAGCAATGCCGCAGCTGTGGAGTTGACGAACCTGGTGCGTATAAAAGCTGCTAAGATATTGAGCGGCACGCTGGGTGCACTGAGCAGCGGCGAACTGGCGGCGTTTACCGCTTATATGGCCCAGGTAAAGGACGCGGGCGTCCGCTTGCAGTGTACCAGTAGTGCTGCAGATACCTTTCAACCCACGATGGTGATATACTATGATCCGCTGGTGCTAAAGAATGACGGCGGCAGAATTGATGGCACTGCTGCAACACCGGTAAAAGATGCAGTAAATGTCTTTCTTGATAGCCTGCCTTTTAATGGGGTATTTATACTTAACAACTTTATTGCTGCCATGCAGGCCGTGCCCGGGGTCGTGATAGCAGATGTGCAAAATGTACAAGCCTTCTATGGCAGTGTGCCGCCAGTGACTATTAGTGTGCAGTACACTCCGGATGCCGGTTATATGGCGTTGGACGCGACCTGGTTTGGCGCAAACGTAAGCTATGTGGCTTATGGTGGATAGATATGAAATTCAAAAAGAAATATGATGAGTGTATTCGACATTGATTTTAGCAGCACGGGATTACCCAACTTTCTGACGCCGGTGCGGCTGAGGGCGGCAAAAATGCTGGCATGGCTGCAGGCATTGGTTAGCCCGGTAGATTACCTGTATTCAATTTTCAGCGCTAACAGGAAAAGTAATTTGTATGTCCTCGCCCATAGCGGGCAGGTATGTTATCTGCAGGCCGCACTCAACGATGTTTTTGACGACATAGGTCGGGGGATATTCATAAGTGATGGACCCTATGTTGATCCTGATTTTATTTACGAACTGGTTGAGGATAAGCCGTTGTTCATAGATCTGGTAAGCGAATTGGGTACCGCGGTGATACCTGCACCTGATCCTGTGCCGCTTTATAGTACGGCCGAAACCTATTGGCTGGGTGTGCAGTTCGTTGTAAATGTACCGGCTGCGGTTGCGGCGGCTCCGGGTTATGACATACACCGGCTCCGGGCAATAGTAGATAAGTACCGCCTTACAAGTAAGAATAATTACTTGGTGGTGATATTCTAAACCGCTAATCAAACAACCTAAAACACGATAAAATGAAAAGCATAGACTTTACACAGCCGGGTGGCTTCCCGCTTACGCAGGACCAGCTGGGGTACCTGCAGACCGCTTACACAGAATGTGTCGCCGCGCTGGCCGCAATGGGCGGCGCCGGGCCGTTCGTAGTGAGCGGATGTGTGATCACAAAAACGCTGGTGAGTGGTACTACTTATAATTACTCGATAACCGATGGCTGGGTCTACCGGAATGGTACGATGATACATGTTCCGTCGATCGGTCTCGCCGGTATCGATGAGAGCATATACGCAGCCTACATGGTAATAAACGACAGCGTCAGTTCACTGGTATATAATGACGGGAGTACGCCGAACGTGATCTTTGACAACGGGATAAGCCTTACTGCCCAGGCCATTGGCACTGCAGACGATAGTACTCATTTTTTGCTGAGTGAGCTTGGTAATATAAATTGCAACCAAACGGCATTGGCGACCTGGACAGCCGGCATTCCTCATACTATCCAGTTACATCTGAATTCACAAGCCAAGCGTGTGTACTACTACGCTGCATCTGGCACGGGTACTTTTGGTTACAGCTTAGTAAATGATTCTTTGGTATTGGGATCGGAAGTCGTTTTAATGGTTTATACGGCTGGTGTCACCGGACATATTGGAGGAGTATCGGGACCCTACGGTGGAACAATTCATGAAATAGGCAGCCCCACCTTCACCGGTAACTGGATGATTGCCCGAATTACTTACGTAGGTAACATATATGGAGGTCACAACTTTATTGCAAACTACGACGTCGCGTAATAATAGGTACGTAGGCAAAAGTGCGAAAGCAAATTTACCTGGTTCACTATGCCCTTGATGCGCTTTGCCGTGTGAAAAGCAGCAGATACACAATGATAAAAAGCATGGACGTGAGCGATGAGGCAATTATTTTTAGCAATAAAAAACCAAAGTTTGACAGGTTCCACAATTCTATCGAGAAGAAAACGAAGTGGTGAAGCACGATCAGAAAAGCGCTGTACACCAGGAAGGGCATCCAGCCCATTGTTCTTATAGATGGGTGCTGTCCATCATATTCCGACAGATTACGAGGCAGCAGCGCACTGAGCACATTGGTGCGCAGGTAGGCAATAATAACGGTTGCAGCGGCATGCATGCCTGCGGTATTCATAAAAGAGTCAACGGTAATGCCCAGCACAAACCCGATGATCAGTAATGCCCATACGGGCGTTTCGAAAGGAAGCAGCAGCAGGAAAAGCGGGTATACATAAGGGATGAACACAGGAAAGCCCGAGGGTTCGCTCCACCAGCGCAGCGTTATCTTGTCCAGTATCAGCACCTGGAGCAGGATGATAATGCAAAAACGCAGGATATTTTTTAAGTAAACGTTCATTTTCCTTTTCGACCCTTTAACTGTTCAATCAATTAGCGATTACTTTTTCGCCGATGAATCTTCCACCATTTTCTTTTCCACCATCATTTTATTTTCGATCACATACACATACTGCAGGTTATGGAAGTTGGTTGATGACTGAAGGTAAATAAGCTGCATCGCGTTCTTTTTCACCACCACCGTTTTCAAAACAGTCCCGATCAGTATATCGGGCGAAAAAATAGAGAATATGCCGGTATAAACAGAATCTCCCTTTTTTACTTTTGCCTGCTGTGGCACATCGGTCATTATCAGCACATCGGGTTGTTTCTCATCCCAGATGATATAGCCTGTTGTTCCATCTTTCAATTTGGCTACTACTTTCTGCTTAGAACTGAGTACAGACAAAACACTGGAGAAGTGAGCGGACACATGTTCCACACGCCCCACGATGCCAGTGCCCGATATCACAGCCATATTTTTACTGATACCGTCTTTCGATCCCCTGTTTATGGTAATGTAGTTGTCGCTGGCATTTGTGGAGTTGTTGATAACACGGGCTGTACGGTAGAGGTAGTCAGCAAACTTCACGATATGTGTAGTAGAATCAGACGGGTATAATTTGCGGTGCACCATACTGTCTTTGAGGGTATCTACACTATGCAGCTGGTCTATCTGGTTCCTGAGTCGGGCATTTTCATTTACCAGGCTGTCGTTCATTTTCCGGAGCCCGAAATAATAAACGACATCGCTTTGTTTCTTGTAGACAAGGCCGGAGACCATATTGGCAGAACTGATAATGTCATTGCCTTGTAAAGTGTTGGTATGCTCAATAAGTACTACGCATACTATCTCCAGGGCAAGAAACAATATGAGATTAAAAAAGCGCCGGACAAAGAGTATAAAATTGCGCACCTTTTAGGGATTGGGTAGTTCGACGTTGCTCACTATGGCAAAAGGTAATTTGGCTTGGGAATTGGGATTGATATTCTGTAATTTCAAAATCATAAATTGGTTTTTTTTCAACAGGTTGAATCGATACATAAAAAATATTTTCAACAGCAATACCAATTCTTAATTACAAATTCCCAATCCCAACTATTTACTTCATCAAAAATGGCATCCTGGCAATGTTCTTAAGCGCCATGCCGGTACCGCGCACCACTGCGCGCAGCGGATCATCGGCTACATGCACCGGCAATTTTATCTTGTGCGAAATACGTTTGTCCAGTCCGCGCAGCAATGCTCCACCACCCGTAAGGTAAAGGCCGCGGCGATAAATATCTGCGGCAAGCTCAGGTGGCGTGCTTTCCAGCGCTTTTAGAATAGCTTCTTCTATTTTGAATATGGACTTATCCAGTGCTTCCGCAACTTCCTGGTACGATACCATGATCTGCTTTGGAATACCTGTTACCAGGTCACGGCCGTTTACAGCAATATCATCGGGTGGGTTGTCAAGTTCTTTTAGTGCGGAACCCACGTGAATTTTTATTTGCTCTGCTGTGCGTTCACCTATCATGAGACTGTGATAGCGGCGCATGGCCTCCATGATATCCCCGGTAAACTCATCACCGGCTATGCGTATAGACTGGTCGCATACTATGCCGGCAAGCGCAATAACCGAAATGCCGGTGGTACCACCGCCTATATCAATGATCATATTGCCGGTAGGCTCTTCAACGTCTATGCCTATACCTAGGGCTGCTGCCATAGGCTCATGTATCATGTACACTTCCTTGGCGCCGGCCTGCTCTGCCGAATCCCGCACCGCTCTTTTTTCCACCTCTGTGATGCTGGAAGGTATGCATATCACCATACGCCAGCTTGGCGGGAACATCGGTTTTTTTGGGTAAACCAGTTTGATCATTTCCCTCAGCATCCCTTCCGCAGCATTAAAGTCTGCTATTACGCCGTCTTTGAGTGGGCGTATCGTCTTAAGATTTTCGTGAGTTTTTTCGTGCATCATCATAGCCTTTTTCCCAACGGCTACAATTTTATTTGTAGTGCGGTCTATAGCTACTATCGATGGTTCGTCTACAACCACCTGGTCGTTATGTATGATAAGCGTATTGGCAGTGCCAAGATCTATTGCGATTTCCTGTGTAAGAAATTTAAAAAAGCCTAAAAAACTCATTATGGCGGT
>CAINOM010000225.1 GCA_903851455.1 uncultured Bacteroidota bacterium
CATTATGGCGATCTTACAGACTCTACCAATATCATCCGCATCATACAGGAAGTGCAGCCCGATGAGATCTACAATCTGGGCGCAATGAGTCATGTGCAGGTAAGCTTCGAAGAGCCGGAATATGTGGCCAACACGGATGCTACAGGCACCCTGCGCATACTGGAGGCAATACGCATACTGCAACTCGAAAAAAAGACCCGCATATACCAGGCATCTACCTCCGAGCTTTACGGAAAAGTACAGGCGGTACCTCAGAATGAGACTACACCGTTCTATCCACGCTCACCATATGGTGTGGCAAAGCTTTATGCGTATTGGATCACAGTCAACTACCGCGAGGCATACGGTATGTATGCCTGCAATGGTATTCTATTCAACCACGAAAGCCCCTTGCGCGGAGAAACATTTGTAACAAGAAAGATAACAAGAGGCATAGCAGAAATAGTACTGGGCTTAAAGAACAAACTATGGCTGGGTAACCTGGGCGCAAAAAGAGACTGGGGCCATGCTAAGGATTATGTAGAGGCTATGTGGCTGATGCTGCAGCAGCCGGAACCAGAAGATTTCGTGATAGCAACAGGTGTTACTACATCGGTACGTGATTTCGTGGAACTTGCATTTGCACATGCCGGCGTAGAAGTGGCATTTGAAGGGGAAGGAGAAAAAGAGCGCGGTATTGTAACGAGGGTGCTAAACCCTGAATGTAAAGTAACTGCCGGTGATGTAGTGGTGGAGGTGGACAAAAGATACTTTCGCCCCACGGAAGTTGACCTGCTCCTTGGAGATGCCACGAAGGCAAAAGAAAAAATGGGATGGTTGCCTAAGTACACGTTGGATGAACTGGCCAAAGAGATGGTCATCTCCGACATTGCGCACTTCCGCAAAGAAGTACTCCTTAACGAATCGGGCTACCGTACACTTAATCAATACGAATAATGGAATTAACAGGTAAGATCTTCGTAGCTGGCCATAGAGGAATGGTGGGCGCAGCTATCGTGAAAAAGTTGCAGCAGGAAGGATACACAAATATCATCACGCGCACATCAAAAGAACTTGACCTGAGAGACCAAGCAGCGGTAAACGACTTTTTCACAAAAGAGCAGCCGGAATATATATTTGTAGCCGCAGCTAAAGTGGGTGGCATACTTGCCAACAATACCTACCGTGCGGAGTTCTTATACGATAACCTCATCATTGAGGCCAACCTGATACATGCTGCGTATATCGCCAAGGTAAAGAAGATGATGTTCCTTGGCAGTTCCTGCATATATCCTAAAATGGCCCCACAACCGCTGAAGGAAGAATACCTGCTTACGGGTCTGCTCGAAGAGACCAATGAACCATATGCTATTGCTAAGATAGCGGGTATAAAGCTGTGCGAAGCCTATCGCGACCAATACGGCTGCAATTTTATCTCCGGCATGCCTACCAACCTTTATGGGCAAGGAGACAATTATAACCTTCAGAATTCGCATGTCATTCCGGCCCTGTTGCGTAAGTTTCACGAAGCGAAGAAGAGCGGCGCATCTTATACAGAAATATGGGGTTCTGGATCGCCACTGCGCGAATTCATGTTCGTAGACGACCTTGCAGATGCCTGTTATTTCCTGATGCAGGAATACAACGATAAATTGTTCGTAAACATTGGCACGGGCGAAGAGATAACTATCAAAGACCTGGCGCTATTGGTTAAAGAAGTTGTCGGCTTTACCGGCGAAATAAAATTCGACTCCTCAAAGCCGGACGGTACGCCGCGCAAGCTCATGGACAGCTCCCGCCTTCATGCGATGGGCTGGAAACACAAGACCACCCTGCGGGAAGGGCTTGCAAAAGCTTATGGATATTTTCAGCAGGAGAATTCATAAAAGGGCTTGGGGAAAACATGAATTACGTAGAGACGCGATGCATCGCGTCTTCACAGTAGATGATAGCAAAAACCTCACCCATTCTCCTTTCCCATCTTCACCTTCATCTTATAAAGGAATTTACCAAAGCCGCTCTCCAGCAGATTGTGCAGCAGTGTTAGTCGCCAGCCCCACAGTGTTTGCTTGACCGAAGCTCCATAGTATTTCCGGTATTGCGCGTATGATTCCTTCATAGCATCTATATACCTGTTAGAGCTCACTCCCGTCGGATCGAAAGTAGCAAGCGGATAATCAACAAACGCAAACGGCTCATCTGCAATACGGCATAGGAAGTCATAGTCCATAGCCAGTTTCAGGCTTGTATCGAACAAGCCATGTTTATCATAAAGCTCCCTGCGCACATACATAGTGGGATGAAGCGTTCCCCTCATACCCCGGTAGAGCTTGTCCCGTTCAAATGGCTTCCCGATTGTCACCCAGATACCCCCACGTAATAGATAAAGTTTACCATGGCACCACTTAACCGATGAATCTTTTTCAAAAACCTCAGCTACCCGAGCCATTATGGTTTCATCATATAGTTTATCGCCAGAGTTCAGCAGGTTGGTAATGTCTCCGGTAGCCTTGCGGACACCCTTATTAAACGCGTCTGATATCCCGTTATCGCGCTCACAGATCCATTTGCGATAGATGGGCTGTGGATTGCTTTCCAGGTAGTCCTTGATATCGGCTTTGGTAGATCCATCAATAATAATATGCTCAAAAGGCTTCACCGACTGCATATCCACCGAAGCGAAGGTTGCTTTCACGTCTTCAAGGTTATTGAAGCAAATGGTTATGATGGATATGCGGTTCTGGGGCATTGTTTATTTTAATAGCTGAATGTAAAGATCAAGAGTTTCACGGACATGTTTATCCCACGAAAAATTCTTCAATCGCGTTTTCCCATTTGCGGCTAGTTCACTTCTCTGTGAGCTGTTATTATAAATTGTTTCCACAGCATGGTACATCGATTCTGGATCATAGGGATCCATGTACACTGCGGCATTTTGGGCAACTTCCGGTAGCGAAGAAGTGTTACTGAGTATGCAGGGACAACCGCACGAAAAAGCTTCCAACACTGGTATCCCAAAACCTTCATACAGTGACGGAAAAACAAATGCCAACGCATTTGAATAGAGTTGCGCAAGTTTTTTATCATTAGCGGGTTCCTGCGATATATAACTTCCTGCTCCCAGTTCAACTATGATTTCTTTTTCCTCGTTGGTAAATTCCCTTCCACCGGCGCAAACAATCGATAATTTGTTTTTTAGCAGAAACGGCGCCACGGCTTTTAGGAATGGAATGAAATTTTTGTAAATACCTCTATTGCCAACGTATAGTAGGTATGGCCGGGCGTTGTTTTCCGAAACTGAATTCGTTGACGATTCAAATGAACTACCGAGATAGACCACTTTGATTTTCTCAGGTGCCACACCGTATATCTCTACTACATCCCTTTTCGTATTTTCTGATACGGCAATGATGTGAGTCGCTTTATGCACGATGGCTCTTTTCTGTTCTATCAGTTTGCCGTCTCTCCGTAGCTCAGCGAATTTTTGCGACAGCTTTTCATGGATCATATCATGAAATGTGACTACGACCGGCTTGTTTTTTACATACTTGATCAGATCAGGGCTGTAGTATGTGGGGTGGTAAACGTCAAAGGCATTTTTTCTGATATCTGCGACATTATAAAGCTCGTTGACCGCATACCT
The DNA here is from genome assembly GCA_903851455.1 of uncultured Bacteroidota bacterium. GTDB lineage: Bacteria > Bacteroidota > Bacteroidia > Chitinophagales > Chitinophagaceae > Nemorincola. Next base: position 3,623 of record CAINOM010000225.1, read on the forward strand.
TATTTTGCGTTTTTTTAGAAAATAGGAATCCTTAAAGAGCCGGTGTGGCGCAATACTCTTCTCCTTAAGATGAATGTTGTCTGAGTACAAAAGAGAAAGATGGGCACTATGACCACGTTTATTGATGCCCTGTA